>CAMLLE010000492.1 GCA_946480555.1 uncultured Verrucomicrobia subdivision 3 bacterium | reverse complement strand
CGCGTCTCCGCGTCTCCGCGGTTGTCGGAAATTTCTTCTGGTAACCGCTCTAGAACTCTGTGGCCAGGTTCGCCTTGAGCCAGTCGGTAAGTCCTGGAATTCGAAAGGAAAGGAGCGCCTGGGCCTTGGAAGAATCGAGTGAAGTGTCGGGCGATCGCGGTGCGCCTGAATAATTCTTCAGCGATTCTCGCTGCAACTTTGCGTTCAACCCGGGCCAGCGTTGCGCGACCAATTGACCGATCTCCCAGCGCGACAAACGTTCTGTGCCAGCGACGTGAAAGATGCCGGTGGCATCCCAGTTCACCAACTCCCACACGGCTCGCGCAGTAATCTCCGCCGGAATGGGCGAACGAAATTCGTCCGCGAATAGTCTGACGACACTTCCACTCGCGAAGCTCTGCCGCAGCTGTTCGTTGAAGCCGCGGTTGCGTGAAGGCGATGTCCCGCCATTCAACGAAGTGCGAATCACCAGGTGTTTGGGATTTCGCAGCACGATCTGCTCGGCGGCAACTTTGGTTTCGGCGTAAACGCTCAGCGGATTGGGAGCATCCGTCTCGACGTAGTTTCCCTTGCGACCGTCGAAGATCAAGTCGGTGGAGAAGAAGACCAATGGGATGTCAGCGCTGAGTTCAGCAAGCCACTGCGTCGCATGGACGTTCAGCTTGCGTGCAAGCTCAGGGTTCGCCTGGCAGGCCGGGCTCTGGCTGAGCGCGGCGCAATGAATCACCAGCCGGGGACGCTCGTGCTCGAACAGCGCGCGGACGCTCCTGAAGTCGAGCAAATCGAGATCGACCCGCGTCAAGCCGCGCACGCGCCACGTCCCGGCGGGCGTGGTGTTGACGAGATAATTCCCGATCAAGCCGGCAGCACCGGTGATCCAGGCAAGTGGCGGTTGATTCATGTTTCACGCGGCCAGGCGGGCCGCTGTCCTCTGCGGCGGGCGCTGGCCGGAGCCTATTTCCCCAGCACGCGTTTCAATGCGGCGAGGCAACGTTCGTTTTCCGCGGATGTGCCGACCGAAATGCGGATCCATTCCGGCAGTTGGTAACCGCCCATTGGCCGTGTGATCACGCCAAGCTTCTGCAGTTCGTTGAACGTCCGCTGGCCATCGCCGACGCGGACCAGGATGAAGTTCCCCGCCGATGGCACGCATTCGAGTCCCAGTTCCTGGAATGCCCCCAGATAAAACTGCAACCCGTGCGCATTGTTCTCGCGCGTCCGGCGCATGTGCGCTTCGTCGTCGAGCGCAGCCAACGCCCCAGCTTGGGCGATGGAGTTGATGTTGAACGGCTGGCGGACTTTTTCCAGCGCAGCGATGATTTCGGGCGCAGCAATGCCGTAACCCAGTCGCAAGCCAGCCAGGCCGAAAATTTTCGAAAACGTCCGCATCAGAAGAATGTTCGCGCGTTTGCCGGCGCGAATATCTGCCACGAAATCCGCCGCGTCGTCCAGGAACTCAATGTAGGCTTCGTCGATCACGAGCAACACGTTCGCCGGAACTTTGTCGGCGAATGAAATCAACTCCTGCTTCGAAACGACGGTGCCGGTCGGGTTGTTGGGATTCGCCACGAAGAGGACGCGCGTCTGCGGCGTAATCGCCTGCAGCATGGCGGGCAGATCGTGACCGTAATCGCGCGCCGGAACGGTGATCGTACGGGCGCCGAAGATTTGCGCCACGAGCGGATAAATGGCGAAGCAATATTGTGAAACCACCACATCCGTGCCTGGCTGCATGAGAGCGTGCCCGACGAACTCGATGATTTCGTTCGAGCCGTTGCCGAGCAGGATGTTCTCGGTTTTTACGCCGAGCTTGGCGGCGAGCTTTTGCTTCAAATAAAACGCGTTGCCATCGGGATAGAGATGCAGGTTGGCCAGCACGTTCCGCATGGCTTCGAGTGCCAGTGGCGATGGGCCGAACGGGTTCTCGTTCGAGGCGAGTTTGATGAACTGTGACGCGGGCAGATTGAGTTCGCGCGCGACGTCTTCGATGGGCCGACCCGGCTGATACACGGGCAGGTCCTTCAGAGCTGGATTATACGGCAGGGGTGACATGTTTGATGGCTTCCACGATTTTGGGGACATTCACATTCTGGGCGATCAGGTCGCGGATCAGGCGAATCTTCGCACCGTCGCTTGGCCGCGTTTTCACGGTGAGATCATGAACTTTGGCGGCGACTTCGTAACTGTCCTGCGCTGCCAGCAGCACAGGAATGGGCATCGCACGAATCACCTTCAGCAAATCCGCGTCGGGCCGGAGATTTCCGGTCAGGACGAGGCCCGCCATTTTGGTGTCCGGTTGTCCGTCGAGGCCGGTGCAGGCAGCGAGAATGATGTCTTCACGATCGCCCGGCGTGATCAACAGCGCATCGCGCCGGAAGTAATGCATGGCGTTCTTCACGCCCATCGCTCCGACCACCACGTCATTGACCAGGTGGTTCATCGTGCGCGGCTCGTTCAATAACTCGGCGCGCAGTTCTTCGCGGATTAAATCCACCGTGGGGCAGGAAAGTACGCGCTGATGCGGAATGACGCCGAGCAGTTCGAGGCCGCGCCGCTTCAATCCGCGCCGCGCAAAATCAGTGATGTATTCGATCTTCTCGCCGAGGACCTTGTTGAGAATCACGCCAATGATCTCGACGCCTTCCTTTTCGAAGAGCGCCTGGTTCAAGGCGACTTCATCGATCGGTTTTCCGATGCCTCCCTGCGTGACGATGATTACTTTCGCGTCCAGGGTGCGCGCGACCTGCGCGTTGGAGAGATCGAATACCGAACCGACGCCGGCGTGACCGGAGCCTTCGCAAAGCACGAAATCCTTTTCCCATGCGACGCGATCGAACGCCTTGCGGATGCGTTTCACCAGCGCATCGTTGTTTGCACTTTCGAGGTAGCGCCGCGTGAAATCTGGCTCCACGGCGATTGGGCTCATTTCGACCAGCGGACAGTTCAGCCTGTAAACGCTGTCCATCAGCACCGTGTCTTCATCGATCTTCTGCTCCTCAACTTCGACAAAGCGCTGGCCGACGGGTTTGATGTAGCCGACGCGGGGAAAATACGATTGCAGCGCCGCGATCAACCCGAGCGACGTGGTGGTCTTGCCGTCGTTCTGACGGGTGGCGGCGATGAAGACGCGCGGCGTGCTGATGTTCATTTATCTTCGGAAAGTGGACTTGTTGGACCGTTGAATCGTTGGATTGAGTTCATAGGGCAGGGGAGCAGAGTCATTCAACGGCTTCATGAATTCACGATCAACGATTGAACGCCTGCTTATTCTCCCGGCAGGCGGCTGCCCGCACCCGGATACAGTTTGCCATATTCGATCGCCTGAACGCCGACAATGGCAGCCACGCCGAGAA
>CAMLLE010000491.1 GCA_946480555.1 uncultured Verrucomicrobia subdivision 3 bacterium | reverse complement strand
AGCGTCTCCGCGTTCAAGCTGGATTCGTTCGATCACGGAACACACGAAGTGCATGAAAGGCCGCTCCCGAACTGTGTCAGCGATTCAATTCCTGGCGCAGGATTCCCTCGCCTTGGAATTTTTTGTGGCGCGGTTCGCTGGATTGTGAAATTTAAAATCCCATGCCGATCTACGAGTTTGCCTGCCCGAAATGCCGGAAGATTTTCAGCTTCCTGTCCAAGCGCATTAATCCCGATCGCCTGCCGGTCTGTCCCAAGTGCGGCAACAAACAAATGGAAAAGCAAATGAGCCGCTTCGCCATGACCCGCGGCCTCGCCGAACCCAGCGCCGCGGCAGGTCCAGAAGGCGATGGAGGACCGATGCCGGATTTGGACGATCCGCGCGTTGCTCGCGCCATGGCTGAAATGGAGCGCGACATGGAGCACATGGATGAAAACAACCCGAAGCACATGGCGCACATGATGCGAAAGATGAAAGACCTCATGCCGCCCGGCTCCGTGCCCAAAGAATTGGACATCGCCATCAAGCGTCTCGAAGCCGGCGAAGATCCGGAGAAGATCGAGGCAGACATGGGCGACATGCTCGGCGATTTCATGGGCGGCGAGGACGGACGCGGCGGAGGCGGATATTCGCGTGACGAGGGGCTTTACGATTACTGAAAGGCGAAATTTCCAAGTTCCAAAGAAACTCCAACGTCCAAATTCCAACTGGTGAGTCCCCGCTCGTAGATTGAACCTTGGAATTTCCTTGGAACCTGGAACCTGGATTTTGGAACTTCTCTTCCATGCCTCACATTCACGAGAAAATCGATTTCACAGTAGCAATCTTCGTTGTTCAGAACGCGAAGGTGCTCTTGGTCCACCACCGCAAGCTCGACAAATGGCTGCCGCTTGGCGGACACATTGAACTGGACGAAGACCCCGAGCAGGCGGCATTGCGTGAGGCGCGGGAAGAAAGCGGTTTTGAAGTGGAACTCATCGGCGACCTCCCGCCCACCACCGGCCCCGGCACGCGGGCGTTGATCGCGCCGCGCTTTCTCGACATCCATCGCATCAGCGACACGCACGAACATATTGGCATGATCTACTGGGCGCGGCCGAAGAACGGTTCCATGGCGCTCGCGGCGGAAGAACATCACGACATCCGCTGGTGTTCCGCCGCAGAGCTGGAGCAATTGCAGCCCGCCATGTCAGATGCGGTGAAGTGGTATTGCCGGAAAGCGTTGGAAGAAATCCGCAATCCGTGATTCCCAAACCCGTGGTTTGATAATGGCCTGATCCAGGCCTCCCGTCGTCGCCAAACCACAAATGCCAATTGCCAACCGCCAGCCTCCACCCCAGCTTGTCCGGCAATTGGAACGGTCATGACTCGTCCCCGGCTCAAGCTCGGTTATTTCACGCTCGAAGCGATCAACAGCTTCGCCGCCACGTATTACATTTACTACCTGGTCTTCCTGGCGCGCGATGAGTTCGGCTTCACCAATCGCGGCAACCTCTTCCTGAACGCGATTCACGGCTTCATCTACATCTTCGCCTCGTGGCAGGGCGGCCAGTTCGCGCAGCGCATCGGCTATTTCAAGGCGCTGAAACTCGGCTACGGCGGCATGGCCATCGGGCTCTCGTTCGGCTTGCTGATTCCCGGAATCGCGGGACAGGTCATCGCGCTGATCGCGTGGACGATTCCGCTGTGCCTGATCTGGCCGACGCTCGAAGCGCTCGTCACAGATGGCGAAGATTTCAAAGGCACGGCGCGCATGGTCGGCATCTACAACGTCGTGTGGTCCTCAGCCAGCGCGCTTTCGTTCTGCATGGGCGGATGGCTTTGGGAAACGTTCGGGCGAAACGGGCTGTTCGGCCTGCCGATCGCGCTGATGCTGCTGCAACTTGGTTTTGTGATGTGGCTGGAAATGCAAGCCCGGCAGCTGCCGAAAGTCACTGTCGCGCAAACCCGGCATCAACCTGAACGAGCGGCCTGGGAACAACCCGTCTCACCAAAACGCTTCCTGCAAATGGCATGGCTCATCAGCCCATTTGCGTACGTTGCCATCAACACCGTGGGCGCGGTGATTCCGCAGCTTGCGGCGAAGTTCAACCTGACTCCGGCGGAATCCGGCGTGTTCAACTCGTTGTGGTTTTACGTCCGCTTTGTCGCGTTCATCGTGCTCTGGAAATGGACCGGTTGGCATTACCGCTTCCGCTGGCTCGTCGGTGCGGCGGTGGCATTGGTGGCTGGATTCGCCGCCATGCTGCTTACGCCGATGTTGTGGATCGTGATCGCAGCCCAAGTCGTTTTCGGTTTTGGCATCGGCCTGATTTACTATTCGTCGCTGTTCTATTCGATGGACGCCGGCGATGAAAAGGGCGCGCACGGCGGACTGCATGAAGCGGCCATCGGCATGGGTATCTTTGCTGGACCTGCGCTCGGCGCCACAGCGCTTACGGTCTTTCCGAACACGCCAAACGTGGGAATCGTTTCCGTCACGGGTCTGCTGGTGATGGGCCTGATTGGCTTGATTGTGCTGCGGTTGAAGAAGACTTGAAGTGGGGCGGCGTTGGGTGGCGAGTGCGTCGGAGGCCTCGATTGAACAAACTTGTTCAAGAGTATGGGACTCGTGCAACTCGTCCCTCCGAATCCGTTCTCCGCGCTTCCGCGTCTCCGCGGTGAATCCTCAACCAGGAACGTTCATTCGAGCTCAATTCCCACTGGGCAATGATCTGACCCTTCGATGTCGCTCCGAATGAATGCTCGCTTCAGCCGCGGCCTCAGCGATTGGCTGATCAGGAAATAATCCAGCCGCCAGCCGATGTTCCGCTTGCGCGCGCCCGTCAGGGGACTCCACCAGCTGTAATGTCCGCCGCCCTTTTCGAACTCCCGAAACGTATCCACGAAACCGGCGTTCACGAACGCGTCGAAGCCCGCGCGTTCCTCCTTCGTGAAGCCGTGGTTGCCCGCGTTTCCTTTCGGATTTGCGAGATCCAGTTCCGTGTGCGCCACGTTCAGGTCGCCGCAGAAGATCACCGGCTTGCTTTTTTCCAGTCGTTTCAAGTAAGCGAGAAAATCGCGATCCCATTGCTGGCGATACGGCAGCCGCGAGAGGTCACGTTTGGAATTGGGTACGTAAACATTGATCAGGAAAAAGTCGGCGAACTCAGCCATCAACACTCGGCCTTCCTGGTCGTGTTCGGGAATCGCAATGTGCGGAACCACGTTCAGCGGCCGTGTCTTCGTGAAGATCGCCACGCCGGAGTAACCCTTCTTTTGCGCGCAATTCCAATACGTCGTGTAGCTCAGCGGCCACAGCTGCTCCACGTCGTCGGGTGTGCATTTCGTTTCCTGCAGGCAGAGGATGTCCGGC
>CAMLLE010000490.1 GCA_946480555.1 uncultured Verrucomicrobia subdivision 3 bacterium | reverse complement strand
ACGCTACAGCAGGCATGGCTGAAGACGGAGACCGCGCGTCCAAGCCGAGAAAATTCCATGCGGACTAGGCAGTGCGACTCGAGTTCGGACGTCATCGCACAGCAGAAAACCTACTCCGGACTAAGCATGTAGTCGCGGCTGGTAAATTTGCCAGGGACGGGGGTTCAACTCCCCCCGCCTCCACCAGTCTTCGCTCGCAGCGCAGCGGAGAGTGAAGACTGCCGCGCCGTAGCGCAGCGAAGGCGGGCTCCGCGCCTTTCACCGACGCGAGCTACGACTCGGCAAGCCAGTCAAAGGAAGGACAATCAGAAAGAGGGGTCAAATGGCTTTTAAATACGTTTACATCCTGGTCAGCGAATCGGCCACAGACTGCTTCTACACCGGGCTGACGGATGATCTCCACAAACGACTTTCCAAGCACAATGCCGGCGAAGTTCCTCACACGAGCAAGTTTCGTCCATGGCGAATCAAGACTGCCGTTGCTTTTACCAATGAAGAGAAGGCCGTCGCATTCGAACGCTATCTGAAAACAGCTTCCGGCCGTGCCTTTATTCGGAAGCGGCTCTGACCTCCGCTTCCCAAGTCTCAAGTTTCAAGTTCCAATGTTGGCTCTGCGGCGACCTGTTTCTTGAAGCTTGAAACTTCAATCATGAAACTGACCGGCAAATCAAGCGGACCGATACCCCAGCGGACCGATTAATCTTCAGCCGCCCGATCACTGCCGCTTGATCCACGAGAGATTGTCCATCTTCGGCGGATTGATTTCACCGGGCGCGACTGCCTAGTCTGCTGCATGCACCAGGCTCCCGGACCGACGCACGATTTTTCCACACCGGTTCCCACCCCAACCCGGGCGCGTTATTGGGTTCTCGTCTTTGCGGTGACGCTGGCCGTGATTCAATACGTCGATCGCGTCTGCATTTCGCAGGCGGCGCCGCTCATCATGAAGGACCTGAACCTTTCCAAAACGGAGATGGGCTGGGTCTTCTCCGCGTTCACGCTGGCGTATGCATTGTTCGAAATTCCCGCCGGCTACCTGGGCGATCGCATTGGGCCGCGCAAAGTGCTTTTGCGAATTGTGGTGTGGTGGTCGTTCTTCACGGTGGCCACCGGCTGGGTGAAGAATCTGTGGACGCTCATCGCCGTGCGTTTTCTCTTCGGCGCGGGAGAAGCAGGCGCGTTTCCGAACCTGACCAAAGCCTTCAATCGCTGGCTGCCGTTGAACGAACGAACGCGCGCGCAGGGCATCATGTGGATGAGCGCGCGCCTCGGCGGCGCCTTCACGCCGCTGCTGGTGCTGGCTTGCCTGCAGCACATGCACTGGCGGACGACGTTCCTCGTGTTCGGCTTCGTTGGAATCCTCTGGGCCATGATTTTCTTCTGGTGGTATCGCGACGACCCACAAACGCATCGGCAGGTGAATGCGCAGGAAGCCGCGATGCTGCCGGTCGAACACGCCGATGAGGAAAAGCACTTTCACGTCCCCTGGAAGCGGCTATTTTCTTCGCGCACGGTGTGGTGCCTTTGCGGACAATATTTTGCCTGTAGCTACTGCTTCTACTTCTTCATCACGTGGTTTCCTTCATACCTGCTGGATCAACACGGTTTCGACATGAAGCAAGGCGCGATGCTGGCAGGAACGCCACTGATGCTCGCGGCGGTGGGGTCGCTGTTTGCGGGTTGGCTCTCGCCGATTCTCAGCCGACGCTGGACTGTCCGGTGGACACGACGCTGGTTGGGCGCAGTCGCGGCCGCTGGGGCTGGAATCCTTTTGACCATTGTCGCGGGAGTGAAGAACCCGTTCCTGGCGGTCACCTTGATCGCGCTCGTAGCGTTCTTCAATGACCTGCAAATGCCAGGCGCGTGGACAGCCTGCATGGATGTGGGCGGGCGATCGGTGGGAACGCTCTCCGGCACGATGAACATGATGGGCAACTTCGGCGGGTTCCTGTCGCCCATCGTCACCGGCTACGTGGTGCAGCAAACGGGAGAATGGACCGCGGCGTTTTACGTGACGGCGATCACCTATGCCCTGGGAGTTGTCTGCTGGCTGGCGATGGATCCCGTGACGCCGTTGGAGGAGCAAACGCGCCGCTGAGACAAAGCGATTCTTTCAGCCACAGATGGAACACAAATGAACACAAATTTGGACGGCTGTTTTCTCGCGGGCCGGCTCTGATCGAACATCATTTCTGAAATCCGTGTTCCATCTGTGGCCAGAACCCCGGCTACGGCCGCAGCCGGAAGCCACCTTTGAAAATGACTTCCGCGGCCACGATGAAGAAGAACATGATGCTCACAACCGCATTCAGCCGGAAGAACGCCACATTGATCCAGTTCAAGCTGCGCCGCCGCGCGATCCAATGTTCCAGCACAAGGCAGCCCACGATCACCATCCAGCCGATCAGGTAAACGAAGCGAAACCGGCAGAGCAGGCCAAAGCCGAGGAGCAGTCCGCACATGACGAGATGCGCCAGGAACGCAGCTTGCAACGCGTTCTTCGGTCCCCAGGCAACCACGAGCGAATGCAGCCCGTGCGATTTGTCGAACTCGTAATCCTGCAGCGCATAGATGATGTCGAAGCCCACCAGCCACAACACCACGCTGAGCGACAGCACGAACATTTGCGCCAGCTCGAGCCAGGAAACGTTCGAGCCCTTTACCGCAAGCCAGGCCCCGACCGGGGCGAGCGCCAGCGCGATTCCAAGGAACACGTGCGTGTAATCCGTGAAACGTTTGGTCAGCGAATAGAAGCAGACCACGATCAATGCCACCGGGGACAAATAGAAGCAGAGCGGATTCAGAAAATAGCTGGCGATCAGGACGCCAACGGCGGAAACCGCACAGAGCGTGATGGCGCTTGCGAGTGAAATTTCACCGGCGGGCAGGTGTCGCCTGGCAGTTCGGGGATTCAGCGCATCGAACTTGCGATCGACAATGCGATTGAACGCCATGGCGCAAGTCCGCGCACAAACCATGGCCGCGAGGATCAGTCCAAACACGCGCCACCCCGGCCAGCCGCGATTCTCCCGTGCCGCCACGCACATGGCCGCCAGGGCGAACGGCAGGGCGAAGATCGTGTGCGAGAAGCGCACGAAGGAGAGCCACTTTTGAAGCGAGGATAGAGGCTTGAAGATGGAGGATGGAGCCGGCATCAGAGGCGTGGGGAGCAGAAGTCGTCTGCCCGTTCGATCATGCGATTCAGCATGCCACCGATACTTTGCCAGGCCGCGTCCATCTCATGATGTTCTTCCGAACTGAGGTAGCCGGAATCCAGACAATCATCCAACCACGATTGCGTTTCAGTGGCTTCACCGAGGGCTTCGTCGATCTTGTTTATGAAAACGGCTTTGTAG
>CAMLLE010000489.1 GCA_946480555.1 uncultured Verrucomicrobia subdivision 3 bacterium | reverse complement strand
GCCATCAGCCTTGGTGAGCTTGCCATCGTAAGGCACGCCGGCGAGCGGACCGTCCTTGTCCGCGCCTTGTGCCGTTTCATACCAACTCCATGCGTGGGCCGCGTGAACGCTCACGCCAAACTTCATCCCGTTCTTCCGCGCCGCCTTCGCCCAGCCGCCGATCAAATCCTTCTTCGGCCCGAGATTCACCGAGTTCCACGGCTGATACTTGCTGTCGTAGTTGTCGAAGTTGTCGTGGTGATTGGCCAGCGCGAAGAAGTATTGCGCGCCGGCGCGTTTGTAGAGGGCGAGGAGTTTCTCCGGATTCCAGTTCTCCGCTTTCCACGCATGGATCACATCCTTGAAGCCATTGGTGGACGGATGCCCGTACAGTTTCAGGTGCTCCTTGTTTTTCCAGTGGCCCTGGCTGTACATCTCGCGCGCATACCAATCGCCGCGCTCCGGCTGGCATTGCGGCCCCCAATGTGCCCACAGGCCGAACTTCGCATCCCGAAACCACTCGGGAATCTGATACTGCTTCAGGGAGTCCCAGGTCGGTTTGAATTTCCCCTGCGCCACCGGCTCGGCGCTCGTGTTGACAATAACGGCGGGCGTGGCGCTGCTCGGAATGGAGCCGGCTGCCGACGCAAGGCCGGGGGCACCGAGGAGGGTCAGGGTGAAGAGGATTTTGCGGGCTATGTTCATGGTAAAAGGTTCAATCGCAGTTCTCCGACGCGCGGGGCGGAGTATCATTCAATTGCATATGAGTTTCAGCAAAGAAACGTTCGGCGTCGGGCTGGAACGCCAGACATCGCTCTACTTCCGCGCGCAATTCCGGCTCGCGGCACATTCGCCGTCGAGGAACTCCCGGCGTCGTGCGAGGTCCGGAATTTCCAGCGCCGTTGGCAAAAGGTTCTCCAAACGTGTCTGCTCCGCCTTCGTGGACAACTCAAACGAAAGTATACACTCGGACTGCTGGGTGAATTGGTCCGCGCTTCGAGCCGCCGCCGTGGAATGGCACCGCACCTAGCTGAAAAACGGATTGTGCGCTTTCTCTTCCGTCACGGTCGTGACGGGCCCGTGTCCGGGACAGAGCAAGGTGTCGGCGGGCAAGCTTAGGATTTGTTCCCGGATCTTTTGCTTCGCCAGTTCTCCGTGCTGCGGTGCGCCACCCATCGAACCGGCGAAGATCGCATCGCCCACAATCGCCACATGCGGTGCGTCTTCCGGCCAGTTGCCCACGATGTAAGTGACGCCATCCTCCGCATGACCGGGCGTTTCGCGATTGGTGATGCGCAAGCTGCCGAGATGAATGCAATCGTTCCGACGGTTTTTGTGCTGCGGCGGGGCATGGCGGGAATCGGTGTGCAGGATCAGCTTCGGGAATGCCTCCCGCACTTGCTGCAGGCCGCCCATGTGATCCGGATGCGAATGCGTGATGAACACGTGCTTCAACTGCAATTGCTCCGTGGCGATGGTTTTCAAAACCTCATCTGCATTCCAGCCGCAATCGAACAACGCCGCGTCGCGTGTGACTTCATCCCAAACGAGATAACAATGAACCGTGTTGCCGCCGTCGGTGGTGCTGATCTGCCGGAGCTCGCGCCAGGCGCTGAGATCTATCGCGGGCGGCGTCCAGCCTTTGGCGATGCTTTCCAGCTTGGCAGCATTCAGGCCGAGCGCAGCGGCGACGCCGCCAAAGCTGATCTTCTGGGCGCCTTTGCCGGAATCTTCCAGCGCGGTGTATTCGCCTTCGCCCAAGCCGGCGGCATTCGCAGCCGTGGCCGCCGCAATGCCGGTCATCGCGCGCGCTTTGCGCAGAATGTCGCCCAAATGGTCTTCCAGGTTCATGGCGCAGAAACTAACGGCGACGACCTGGAGTTCAAGCCAGGAATCCGTTTTGCGAAATTGCCGGCGAACGAGCGGCTCAGTCAAATTCAACCAGGCCCCCAAGGGAAAGAACGATTCGAACACGAAAGGCCAACGCTCCTGCGCAAACGCAGCGCTCGCAGCCCGTCATATTGGATTTTGTGCTTCCGCGTGAAAATGCTGGATCACCTTCTCCATTCCCTGCCCCGCATCCCATCGAAACACCCCATGCATCTGCGTCTCGACGACACACGGACCCGGCTTAGGTTAAGGAAAGAAATCCAAACGAATCACAAGCCTATGCAAACCATTGAAAAATCTATCGAAGTCGAAGCTCCCATCCGCGAGGTCTATAACCAATGGACCCAGTTCGAGGAATTCCCGCGCTTCATGGAAGGCGTGGAAGAAGTTCAGCAACTGGACGACAAGCATCTCCATTGGGTGGCAAAAGTCGGCGGCCGTCGGAAAGAATGGGACGCCGAAATTCTGGAACAGATTCCGGAGGATCGCATCGCCTGGCGGAGCACGTCCGGCGCGCCGAACTCCGGCGTGGTTCACTTCCGGCCAGCCGACCAGAACCACACCATCATCACCCTTCGGATGAGTTACGAACCGGAAGGGCTGATGGAAAACATGGGATCAGCGGCGGGTGTGTTGTCCGGACGGGTGGAATCCGACCTGCAACATTTCAAGGAGTTCATCCAACGCCGGGGCACCGAAACGGGCTCCTGGCGTGGCGAAATCCGGCACGGCGATGTTCGTGATCGAGGCCCGGGTTCAACCGGCTCCAGTTACTAGGCAAGCTAACCGCCGGCCGGACATCCGGCCGGCAATTCCCGGAGGCAGTTTATGGAACAGTCATTAGAACATGGTGGCGGAAGCGATCGGGTTCGACGCCACTCGCGCGAAAGCGCCAATGCGGAAATCGATTTCGAACTCGAACAGCGGATACGGTTTTACGCCACACAGGATCGATCCGCCATCGATGCCCGTCTGGCCGAGCTTGAACGCGAATGGGACATCGAGAGGACGTTAGAGGCGAATGCAGCCAGTGTCTCGCTCGCGGGGTTGTTCCTCGGCATCACGGTAAACCGGCGATGGTTCGCCCTTCCGATGATTGTTTCGGGCTTCCTGCTGCAACACGCCGTCCAAGGATGGTGTCCGCCGCTGCCGATCTTCCGCCGCTTGGGATTCCGAACGCAGAAAGAAATCGATCGCGAACGTTACGCATTGAAGGCGCTGCGCGGCGATTTCGGTGATCAGCCGGAGAACCACGATCCCGAGAAGCTGATTCTGGCGACACAGTGAACCACCATGTAGCTGATGTTTGCTCGAAACCCTTTCGCGCATGGTTCCGGGTCCCTCAATGGTAGGAGGGCCCGTCCCCTGGAATCCGTGCCGCAGCGTGGCGCAGGAGACTTGCCGGGAGACATCTCACGTAGAAGTTTCATCTCGCTTCATCAGTTTCAGTTCGGAGGCAGCGTTTTACCTGATTGGGTCACTATTGAACGTTGCCGTTT
>CAMLLE010000488.1 GCA_946480555.1 uncultured Verrucomicrobia subdivision 3 bacterium | reverse complement strand
AGGAGAATTTCGGTTTCATTCGGACCGGCTTCGAAACGTGGCGGCGTTATTACGACGATTCAGGTGGGTATTTTCCCGGCGCCGCGCCGCCGCAGTTTGAGCTCAATCGCGATTTGCATCTGGACGTGGGCCGCGCCTGGATCGATCTCGGTCTCACGCTGCCGAACTTTCCCAAGATCGTTCTCGGCTACGAACTGCAGTTTCGCGACGGGACGAAATCGATGCTGGAATGGGGCAACGTGAACGGGAAGAACATCTACCCGGCGACGAAGGGAATCGATGAGCGCATTCACATCGTGAAACTCGATGTGGAACATGAAGTCGGCGGCTGGCGGTTTCAGGACTCGGCTCGCGTGGAATTCTATCGCAACGAAACGCGCCGGGAGAACATCACCCTTTACACCTCTGGCCCAACGCCTGACGGTCACGTGCGAACCCGCGAGAAGTTCGATCACGTCAGCGGCGCAAACGTTCTCAGAGTCGAAAAGCAGATCAACGATTTCTGGTTTGCCTCGGCCGGCTACTTGTATTCGCGGATGGAGGGCGATTCGACGCTGAATCAAACGACAGTGAACGCGATGAACGCACCGGCCTTTGGATTTCATTGGAGCGACGACGTCACGCTTCGTCGTGAGATGCACGCGGCGAGCATTTCAACCCTGATTGTTCCGCTGCCGGGACTCAGTCTGTCCGCCGGAGTGCAGAGTCAGTTCTCGCGCCAGGAGGGTTTCGGCCGGGTGAATCTGGACCTCGGCGATCCCAGCGTGCCGGGTTCCATGTTTCTTGCGCCCGGTCAGGTGCGTTCCGATCTGGATCAATCGAAGTTCAGCGAAAACGTTGGGCTGAAGTTCACCCGCATCCCGTTCACGATTCTATTCGCCGATGCAAAGCTGGAGCAGGATTGCATCGGCCAATTCGAACGCGAAACCGGCAGCACCGCCGACGTGTTTCTGCGCGACACGGATTTCGAACATGATCGCCAGGATGCGAGGGCCGGCATAAATGTCTCGCCGTGGCGCTGGTTGAGCCTGCACTCGCACTACCGCGTTCGCCACAGCGCGAGTGACTACGATCATCGGCGCGACGAGTCGCTGGCGAATGGTTTGGCATATTCGGCCTTCATCCGCGAACGCGGCATTCGCTCAGACGAGATCGAAACCAAACTCACACTGCATCCGGCGCGCTGGCTGAAAGCGACTTTGTCATATCGCCGTTCCGATGCGGAGTTTCGCGTGACGACGGATCCGGTGAACGACGCCTTTTTTGGGATTCTCTCGCCCGGAGGAGAGAGACTGAGCGGCGAAACGCGCGCAGATTCGTGGGGCGGGACGGTGACCTGGATTCCGGTTCAGCGCTGCTTTCTTTCCGGCACGTTTCAACTTACCGACAGCCGCACGGTTTCGGCCGACGATGAAGCGCCGTTTGTGGTGCCGTACAATGGGCGGACGTGTTCCGTCATTGGCAGCGGCAATTACGCTTTGAACGATCGTGTATCGCTCGTGGCCTCTTACGCGTTTGTGCAATCGAAGTTTGCGCGCAACGATGCCCTGCCCGGTGTGCCGCTGGGATTGGATTTCGAACAGCATCGCATTACGGGAGGCGTGGAATGGCGATTGAATGAACGAGTGCGTTCCGCACTGCGCTACATGTACTTCGATTTCAACGAATCGAGCAGCGCTGGCCGGAATGATTTTGACGCGCATGGAGTGTTCGCGACGATGACGGTCGCCTGGTCGAAATAGCGGCGAAAGAAATGTCGGGTTTTCCGTGGGGGAACAAATTGCAGGGTCGGCTCTCTTATCTGCAACCATGATTACAACACCACTACGTTGGCTTGCCGCTGGGGCGCTTCTGGGCGCGGTCTGTCTCCAATCGGTTTCCGCACAGGTCACGAACGCCGTCGGAGTGAACGGATTCGCTTATACGTTTTCCGGTTCCGCTGGCGCGAATCCCACGATCCCGCTCTTCCGCGGCGTCACCTATATCTTCAACGTGAGCGCGCTGGGGCATCCGTTCTTCATCAAATCCAACTTCAGCGACGGAAGCGCCAACGCCTACAACAGCGGCGTGGTCAACAACGGCGCGCAAAGCGGAACGATCACCTTCGTCGTGCCGCAGGATGCGCCCAATCAACTGTTCTACAATTGCTCCATCCACAGTTCGTTCGGCATGCGCGGCACGTTGAACATCGTGAACCCGCCGGTGCCGCCTACGGGCGAAATCGTTCTGGTGGAATTGAGCCCGACTGGCGTGACGATGAAGTCGCTGGGCGCGGCGAACTGGCGCGCTGTTCCGGAATACAGCTCCAATCTGGTGGAAGGCGCCTGGACACCCGTTTCGACTTTCACCAACGTGCTGGCGAATGGAACAAACACGATCACGTTCAGCCGGCTGGATCCCATCTGCGGACCGAACGTGTTCCTGCGCGTGAAGAATCAATTCCCGTAAGCCTCGCGCTGAAGCAACCTCGCGCTTCAGGGGGCGTGCGAGCTGTGACAGGGGAGCTACGTTCGGAATCGGCAACGGCCTTGCGCCCGCTCACACCGCTGGCAGTTCAATCCAAAAGCGACTGCCCACGCCAGGTTCGGATTCCAATCCAACGCGGCCGCCCATTCGCCGCGCGGCACGGGCCACCACGGCGAGCCCAACACCCGTGCCTTGGTACGTTTCGGTGCCGCGTGCGCGGACGAACAGGTCAAAGATGTTCTTTTGCTCAGCCGGGCTGATGCCGATGCCGTTGTCTTCGAGCCACAGGCGCACGTGACTGTTCCGCTGGTCTGTCCAGATGCGCAGCCGCGGCGTGGTTCCGAGCGTGACGAATTTGACGGCGTTGCTCACCAGGTTTGCGACCGATTGCGTGAGCAGGTCTGGGTTGGCCCGGGCGGAAAGCAGCGGTTCCTGCACGATCACTTCGGCGCCGGCTTCTGAAACATAGGGATACTGACGCAGCACGTTTTTCACAATCTCGCCCAGCGGGACGGGTTGGATTGGCGGGCTCGTGCTGCGCGCTTTCATGTAGGACAACACGGTGTCCACGAAATTGCTCAATCGCTCACAGGAATCAATGATGGTTGCCACCATGGTCTTCGCACCGGCGGGCAGTTCCTTGTCGTAATCCTGTCGGAGCGCCTCCGCCATGCCGTACATGGAACGCAATGGCGCGCGTAGATCGTGAGACAGGCTCGATGAAAATGCCTCCAGGTCCATCAAACTCTCGGTCAGTTCCGCGGTCCGTTCCTGAACGAGTTGATCCAGCTGCGTGGCGTGCTTGCGCAGTTGTTCATGCGCCTGTGCGAGCTGCCGTTCCGACGCTTTCTTCTCCGTGATGTCGCGCGCGATCTTGGAGGCGCCCACGACGTTGCCGTCTGAATCGCGAATCG
>CAMLLE010000487.1 GCA_946480555.1 uncultured Verrucomicrobia subdivision 3 bacterium | reverse complement strand
CCAGCCATGTATAGCAGCGGAATCCATCTGGGAAGCGATGGCATTGCGCGCGCGATGAAGTGATAAACGACTCCGGCGAGCGGTGCAGCGATGATAAATCCCAGCGCGCCAATCCATCTCAGAAGTTCTGGCTCAACTTCGCTGCTCAGCCAGGCCCAGCCGCCCAGCGCGATTCCGGCCAGCCAGAAGCCGCCCGCTGCGGCGAGCGCGAAAACGGTTCTGCGCCCGCGGGCTGATGCGAATCCCAGATAATCATGCAGCAGCGCCGCGCCGATCGGCACGATCACCATTTTGATGATCTCCATCATCATGCCGATTGCGTCCACCGCGACCAGCTGCCCCGCGAGCGTTTTCATCCAAAACGGCGTCAGGATCGGCGCCAGCATTGTGGTGATCGAAGTCATGGTGATCGAAAGTGCGAGGTTGGCCTTCGCGATGTAAGCCATGACGTTTGACGCAAGACCAGCGGAACAGGAACCGATGAGAATGATGCCTGCAGCAATTTCCGGTTCGAACGAAAACAACTTTGTCAGCGCGAACCCCAGCAGCGGCATGATCGTGAACTGGCCAAACACGCCGATGAAAACCGCGAAAGGCATCTTCACCACGCCCTTGAAATCCGCGAGCTTCATCTGCGTCCCCATTCCAAACATCACCGCCTGCACCACCAGCAGGATCAGCCACTTGTTCCGCAAATCGAGCTCGCCGACCTTCAGGAATCGCTGCGGAAAAAGCATCGCACAAACCACCGCGGCGATGATCCAGGCGGTGAATTGATAACCGCGAAGTTTTGGAACGACGCGCAGCGAAAGCGCCAGCGCCACGGCGGCGATGGCGAAGAGGGGCTTCAGCGCTTCAGGGTTCATTCCGGATTGATTCGAAGTTGGAAGTTTGAAGTTGGAAGGTCCAAAGGAGCTTCAAATTCCAGACCACAAGAACCCGCGCGCATCGGCATTTGAGCCCTGAAATTTCCCTGGAACCTGGAACCTGGAACTTGGACTTTGAACTTCACAGCAACACTGTCGCGAGATGATCGATCGCCAGTCCCGGGCTTGAAAGAATCGGCACGCGCTGGTCTTCGGCCGCAAGAGAATCGACCACCCGCGCCATGGAAGCCTGCGCAAGGACGATCACATCCACCTGCTGCGACAACTGCTTCAATGCGCTGGCAACCATTGCGTCGTGCTTCGCTGCGTCGCCGCTCATCAACGCACCGAATGCGCCTTCGCAAAGTCGTGACGTCAGTTCGATCTGCTTTCCCGCCCGTGCCGCCCGGCGTTGAATCAGATCGGCGGTCGGCTCCAAGGTCGTCGGCAGCGTTGCGATCACGCCAATTCGATTTCCCGTTTGCACCGCTTTGTCCGCCATTGGCTGGTCCACCCGCAGCACAGGCACACCGACGAGCGACGCCGCCATTTCAACCGCGCGGCCAATCGACGAACACGTGACCAGGATGTGATCCGCGCCCGCATCTGCCGCCGATTCCACATGCTGAACCACGCGGCGCGCGGTGTGAGGTGTCATTTCGTTCCGGCGGATCACATCCTTGATCATGCTGTCGTCGGCGATGTTGAACGTCTCCACGCCCGGCAGCTTCTCTTTGCACAGCGCGGCAAACACCGGCACCAGCGTGCTCGAGGTGTGAACCAGTCCAAGAGTTTTGGGTTTCATAATTCGAAAGTCAGGAGCGAAGGAATCGGTTTCGTTCTCATCGTTCATCAGGCCTTTCCATCTTTCACGATTCCGAAATAGTTTTCTCCGCCCACCTGGCCGCCTTTGAACACCACTTCGCGTCCGTTGATGGGTGAATCAGACGACGCCACCCGGCACAGCGGAGCGCCTGGCGTGAGCGGGGCGATCATTTCCAGCGCCTCAATTCCCAGCGCGCGCGCGGCGAAACTCGAAGTGTCACCGCCAGCGATGCACAGCCTCTGAACGGAGCTTCGCTCCAACGCGCCGCGCAACACCTGTCCCAGCGCCGTTCCGAGAACCTCCGCCGTCCGGCCCTTCAGTTTCGCTGCAACCCGTTTGTCCACTCCGCTTCGCGTGGTGTGAACGATCACGCTACGGCCCTGCTGAAGCAAATTCACGACCTGCGCCCACGCGCGCTCGATTTCTGATTTCGCAGCTCGTTCATCCACGAGCATTCCGGCATTCAGGCTCACCTCCGTGAAACCATGCTTCAGCGCCCACGCAATCTGCTGCGATGTCACCGGCGAACAACTGCCAGAGCCGGCGAGGATTGGACACGCCGGCGACGAGGCAACGAGTCTCAAACTTCGCCGTTCTGAAGAGAGGCTCCTCCCGTCGTCCCCCGCCGTTCCAGAAGCTTTCCAGTGCATCGCCAAAGCCATTTCAATTCCCGAGGAACCGATCGAGAACAACGGCCGGTTCGAACGCGCGAAGCCACCGATCAGTTCACCGATTCGTTCCAGTTGCTCCGGGTAAAGCGCATCAAACAGCACCACTTCCGCACCGTCTTTCAGCATTCCTTTCAGCTCGCGCCGGGCCGCGCGCGGACTCAATCCGATCTTCAGGAGGTCGAACAACGCGATCTGCTTCGCGGTTTGCTTCGCCAGATGCAGCCGCAAATCCGCCTCGGTCATTGGCGTGATCGGATGCCGGCTGATGGAAGGATGGCGGTCCAATCGGTGAATCGCACCGGCGCTTCCAATGCCGAACCGCGCGAAGTGCGTTCCGAAAACCGTGTATCGCCCCAGCGCCGGTGCGGCCGCGAGCACCGGAACGAAGGGTGCGCTGAAAATCTCAGCGGCGATGTCAATCACGCGGCCGATACTTCCGATCTTCGGTGATGAATCGAACGTGGAGCAGACCTTGTAATGAACGTGCGGCGCGCCGAGCGATTTAAGTTTTTTCAACGCCGGACGCAGTTCGCGGTCCATCGCATCCTGAGTCATCGACCGCGTTTTTCCAGCGATGCCGATCGCCCGGAGGTTTTTGAATCGCGCCAGCTGTTTCGGCGTGGGCGGCTCGATGAAGATCGCGGTTCGGATTCCGGCCAGCGTCAACTGCTCCAGCGCGTCGGTGGAGCCGGTGAAATCGTCGCCGTAGAATGTGAGCAGGAGCGACATTAGGGGAAGTTCCAAGTTCCAGGTTCCAAGTTCCAGGAAACGCCCAAGTTCCAGGTGCGCAATCCAGCCTCGTGGGATCTGACACGTGAGGCATGAAGGTTCTTTGGAATTTGGAACCTGGAACTTGGAACTTTCATTTCCCAAACTTCTCCAGCGACTTCTTCAGCTCCGGATACTTTGTCGCAGCTTCATTCATCGCGAGTCCTTCAACCGCGGCTTCCCACCACATTTGAAGCGAGCGCACTCCAGCCGCGGGTCCGTCCGGATGCGCCATGATGCCGCCGCCTGCCATGTAG
>CAMLLE010000486.1 GCA_946480555.1 uncultured Verrucomicrobia subdivision 3 bacterium | reverse complement strand
ACATCAGCCATCCACTTCGAGAGAAACGCGCGCGTGTCCTGCAATCGCGCGGCGGTCGGTGCAAACACGTTGATGTCGCCCGTCCAGCCCAGTCGTTCGTCGCGCGCCGGAGTGTCGGTCGGAATGGAGAGGAAATTTCCGCGCTGGCCCCAGCGGATGTTGCTCACCAGTTTATTGAGCAACGGATTGGAAGTCTCCAGTTCGCCGATTTCCGGAAGGTCCGAGGACAACACCACGCCTTTCACATCTGCAATCGCAGGCGGATTCGTCGTTCCGGTAATTTCAATGTAGCGAAACCCGTGCTGTGTAAAACGCGGTTGATACGTCACCGTGCCGTTCGTGCCGAAGGTGAACGTGTCGATCGCTTTCGCCGTGCGAAGATTCTCCGTGTAAAGCTGGCCGGCCTTTGCGCCGACCCGATAAAGCTCTTCGCCGTGACGGATCGTGACGGCATCACCTGTCTTCCCGCTCAAGACAAGTTTCGAAACGCCGACCATGTTCTGGCCGAGATCATACAGCCATGTGCCTGGCAGGATTTCCGTGCGGCTTGCGGCGCTTAATTCAGCGATGGCGCGCACCGGTTCATCGGGCTGCGGCACGAGCCGATTCGAGACGTTCGGCACCGTTGCCACCGCATCCCAATCCGAATCATCGAAGGCGGCGGTGTTCCAGCCGGGTTGTTCCAGATTCGCGTTATACGATTCGCCATCCTGCAAGTCGCCTTGAACGAACGGACCTTCCGACGTCTTCCATCCCGGCGTCGTGGAAAACCATTCCGAAGTTCCGTCGGTGTGCGTGATTTTGATTTTCGCGATCAACGCGACGTTGCTTCCATAAACACGCGTCCAGTTGATACCCACCTTCCCGCGAAACCAGCCATCGGCCAGCGCCGCGCCGATGACATTGGTTCCGGATTGAATCAGGCTCGTGACGTCGTAGGTCTGGGACTGGATGCGCGTGTCGTAATCCGTCCAGCCGGGCGCCAGAAACTGATCGCCAACCTTCTGGCCGTTGATTGAAAGTTCGTAGAGGCCTTGCGCCGACGCGTAAACACGGGCCGTGGCGACGGGTTTGTGCGCGACGAATCTGCCTCGCAACAGCGGCAGCGACACCGGTTGGTTCACAAAGACGGCATCCGTGGTGCCGGAAATCAATAGCGCGCCACTGACGATGCGCCCGGCGCTGAAACCGTTTTCGTATTTCGAGAAATCTGGATCGATCAATGTTCCACCCTCGGCCCTGATCACTTGAACGCGATGCACGGAACCCGCTTCCGCGCCAAACGTGCGGAAGCCCACCAGCCCGCGGCGGAAGGAATTGTCCGTGCGGGAATGAATCTGAACTCCGTTCAGAAATGTCGTGATGGTCGTGCCCGCAGCGACAAAGCGAAGCGTGTTGGTCGTCCCGGTCAGGCTCGCTTTCGAGAATCCAAACGGCGAGAGATCCACCGCCGGCAGCACGGTGTATGTGCCGTTGTTCCGCTCGTGCGGCTTGAGGATGGGAGTCGCGCCAGTGACGTTGATTTGGAACATGTAGGCATTCCGGGCGTCCGCCGAGCTGCGCAGGAAGACACCAAACGCTTCGTTGTGCAGGGTGAATTCCACCGTGGCGGTATAGTTGCTCCATTGGGTGAGGTCGGGTGGCACGACGGGTTTCGTAATCCATTCGGCTCCGGCCCAGTCGGCCGCCGTGAGCAATCCGGTTTCAAACCAGCTGGGCTCGCTCCAGTTGCTGGGTTCGCCGTTCTGATCCCAAACGCGCACCTGCCAGAAATAGCGGGTGGCCGGCGCCAGCCGGATCGCGGACGGCAGAACGACATCCACCTGCCGTTCCGACGTAATTTTTCCCGAGTCCCAGATACTTGCCGAACCGGCATTGGTGCTGGCCTGGATTTGATACGCGGTCTGTTTCGCGCCGCGCATTGTCGAAACCGTGGCCCAGCCAAATGAGATTTGGTTGGTGGAGATTCCAAGCGGGTTGGCGCGTCCGTTCAGCGTCAGCTTCTCAACTGAAAGTGCCGAAGCATTGAAAGCGAAGGCGCACAAGAGCAGCAGCACAAGACTTGCAACCAGCTTCCCGCCAGGGCGCCGCTCTCCGGGCGCACCGATTAGTGCGGACAATGGGGCTGCGCGGCAGCGCAGCCCCACCTTTGATTTGGTAGGGCGGAGCTGCCGCTCCGCCCCATATTCAACAGCATCGTTCCGCCTCAGAGAGGTGCGGTGTGTAAGAGCGAAGGAAACGTGAGACAGCGACATCGATTCAGCAAAGGTTAAAATTGGGCCATGCACAGCACAGCCGGGTTCGGTCAGGCAGGCAGAACTGCTTCCGCCTTCTCAATTGAAGTCCGCACTTTGCGGCTTCATGGAGTTCAGCTGCGCGGGCGTCAGCGTACCCCAATCTTCCTGAAAAGCGAAGAGCCGTGCCGCGCCCGGATCCCAGGAGTTCATGAACAGCATGTTCTCGAATTTGATCCAGCGGGTGGAACCGTCCACGAACAGCACGTTGCCTCCGTCGGGATGCTGCTTCTTCGAGCGCGGATGTGGGACGCGGACCGGCTTGCCCGGCACGTAGCCATCGGCTCCCCAACCAATGCCGCCGACGATCGGGACGAGGAACCTGGCATTCGCTTCGGCGGCGAGGCACCAATTGGGCCGGGCGTTTCCGAGTTTCACCGGGCTGGGCGCATCTGCAATCAGCCCCGCCGGATTTCGCCAGCTTTTCACGCCGCCGAAATATTGATAACCGAGCGCGATTCGATCCGTTCCAGTTTCCTGCCGCGGAAGGAAGTTGCGATTGGGGCAGCTCCAGATGGCATTCTCTTCCGACGGCTGTGTCTTCAACACCATTCCGTAGCTGCGCAACGTCGCCACGGAAATGACATTGGTGCTGACGCCGGTCGTGACAAACGATCCGCCGCCGAGATCGAGCGCCGGAAACACCTTGTCGTTGAAGTCGCCCGCATAGAGGTTCACGCCAATCCCCACCTGGCGAAGGTTGCTCAGGCATTGCGCGCGTTTCGCACGTTCCTTCGCGCTGGCCAGGGCGGGCAGCAGCATCGCGGCGAGAATCGCGATGATTGCAATCACCACCAGCAGTTCGATCAGCGTGAAGGCATTTGCGGTTTGCGGTTTCGATTTCATTGGGAGCGTGCCTTCTGAGTTGCCGGAAGGCGGGTTTGTGAACTCCGAAGGAGTGCCGGCCGGTGGCCACGGGTGAAGCGCAGCGGAACCCGTGGGGTTACAGTAATGAACTTCCCCCGCCCCAAATGTGGGCGGCGGAGTCCGTCGCCCGCTTCGGGGCGAGGAATCGATCGTCTGGAGTTCCACGGGTTTCGCTGCGCTTCACCCGTGGCTATCAGCCATCGTCCCTCCGGGACGAAAATCAAAACAC
>CAMLLE010000485.1 GCA_946480555.1 uncultured Verrucomicrobia subdivision 3 bacterium | reverse complement strand
TGTCGTCCACGACCATCCACCTGGCAGATCCCTCCGCCTCCCCACCAAAATCGTCAGCTGTCTTTTTCACACAATCACATGGTTGAAGAACGCGGGCCCGATTGTGAAGGGAGGGGAATACCTACCATCCGGTTTTGAACCTTGTGGGAATCGATGCAATGAGCCGCACGCGCCGGGCGGCGGCGCGTGCGTTGCCGCCTTTGTTACTCTTGTTCTGCCGGAGCGCCTTCACCGCGGGGGCCACCGCGCATTTTGGGACGGAGTTCTTCGATCGTGAGCGAGCCGTCGTTGTTCTTGTCCAGCGTGCGAAGTGCGGCGGGCGCATTGTCGATCTCGGCGGAGTCGATTACGCCGTCCTTGTTTGCGTCCAGCACCGCCATGACCGGAGGCGGACGATGGCCGGGGCCGCGTGGACCGTCGCCGCGATTTGGCCGTTGCCGGCCCGGAGAATCTTGGGCAACGAGTGTGACGGTGGAACCCGCGATGGCGAGCAGCGCGGCGAGCAGGAGGATGTTTTTCTTCATAGGATTTTTGCTGTTGTTCGAAGCTCCTTCACCGGCCAGGTCAAACGCGGCCCGGCTGTCAACGGCTGAGGACGTCTTCGTTTTCATGACGCCACCATACGCGAGTCCACCTTAAGCAAACGTGAAGGCGGAGAATCTTTAAGAAAATTTTTGAGAACCATCCGATTTGATCAAACCACGGATGAACACAGTTGAACACGGATGAGCCGGGAACATGCAGTTGAGAAGTGCTGCGTCACGCGAAGGACACGAAGGAGGCGAAGCGCGCGATGAAAAAAGCTCGTGAAAGCCGTATCGCCAAACTGTGAGTTGAAGCGCGACACTGAATGCCTGCTGCTCTGGCTCGGTCTTCGTGATCTTCGAACCTTCGCGCAGCGTTTTTCTACAACAGTTCCAGCTGACAGGAATGCTGCGAGCCCGCGCCATCCAGAACAGCAGTTCGTCTCTCATCCGTGTTCATCTGTGGTTTGATTCCGGCGATCTGATCAATCGCACTCTCGCGCTGGCGGCGGCTCGATTGCCAGAGGACGCGGGCGGGTTCTTCATCTCGCCTTAAGGTTCAGCCTCCTACCTTCCAGAATTGGCCTGCATCTGCGGCATGCGGAAGCTAGCCTCCACACCAATGCGAGTTCTGATTGTTGAAGACGAACCGGACCTGCTCAGCAGCCTGGCGCAGACGTTTCGCGAAGAGGCCTATGCCGTCGATACCGCCACGGATGGCGAGGAGGGAATCTACAAGGCCGAGAGCTGGGAGTACGACGTCATCGTCCTCGACGTGATGCTGCCAAAGCTCGATGGCTGGGCTCTGCTCGAGCGTCTTCGGCGCACAAAGAAGACTCCCGTGCTGATGCTTACGGCGCGCGACCAGACCCGGGATCGTGTGCGCGGTCTGGACGGCGGCGCGGATGACTATTTGATCAAGCCGTTCGATTTGCATGAGCTGCTGGCACGCGTTCGCGCATTGATCCGCCGCAGCGCCGGTCAGAGCCGGAACATCATTGAACTGGGCGACGTGACAATTGACACCGCACGGAAAATCGTTTCCAGGAACGGCGAGGAAGCAGGCCTCACCGCGCGCGAATACGCTTTGCTGGAATATCTGGCGCTGCACCGCGGCGAGGTCGTGAGCCGCACCGCGCTTTACGAACATCTCTTCAACGAGGATGACAGCACTCTGTCGAACCTGCTCGATGTTCACGTTTCGAACATTCGCAAAAAACTGGGGCCGGACATTATCACGACGCGGCGCGGTCACGGCTACAATGTCGATTAACGAACTTGGCAGCTCATGATTCCCAAATCCATTCGCTGGCAGCTGCAACTCTGGTACGGGCTGATTTTGCTCGCGGTGCTTATGGGGTTTGGCGTCACGGCTTACCAACTGGAGAGCGGTCGTCAGTGGCGTCGGCTGGACGCGGAGCTGATGCGCCGGATGAATTCCATTGCGGGCGCTTTGATGCGTCCAGAGCGCGGTGGACGACGCGGCGCAATCGGCCAGGGCGCGGAACCGGGCGCTCCGCTGAACGAACGGTTGCGCCGTTTTAATCCGGACTTCCGCGCCGGAACCAACGATGAATCGCGCCCGCCAGGTGAACGGGATTTCGCCCGGGGTGACCTGGAGGCTCGCGGGCGGCCTGACGAGTTTGATCCGTTCGGTGGAGCGGGCGAGCCGCCGTTCCTGCCAAGAGGCGAGCGTTTGTTGCGTCGGCAGATGGAATTTCGGCTGACGGCCGGGCAGGCGGCGTTGTTCGATGAGTCGTCGCCAAACGGTTTCTATTTCGTTGCCTGGAGCCGCCACGATGAGGTGATCGCAAGTTCCACCAATGCACCGGCGGACATTTCAATTCCACGGGCGCGCGGTGTGCGGGGAATTCAACCGCCACAAAATCGAGGTGACTGGCGTGAAGTTGTAATGGTCACGCCGCCCGGCGAGCGATTGCTGGTGGGATGCAGCATCAAGCCGGAGCGTAACGAACTCAGGGTGGTGGCGCTGAAGCTGACCGGGGTTGGCGGCATAATTCTGGCCTTTGGTCTGGCTGGCGGATGGTGGCTGGCAACGCGGGCCATCCGGCCAATTCGAAACATTACTGACACTGCTCAAAAGATTTCGGGCGGCGATTTGTCGCAGCGCATCAGCATGGCCGAAACGGAAAGTGAACTGGGCCAGCTTGCCGGCCTGCTGAATTCCACCTTCAGCCGGTTGGACGCTGCGTTTCGCCAGCAGCAGCAGTTCACGTCGGATGCTGCTCATGAGCTGCGGACACCCGTGTCAGTGATCCTAACGCAAACGCAGACGGCGCTTCATCGAGAACGCAGCAGCGAGGAATATCGCGGCACACTGGAAGCCTGCCAGCGGTCTGCGCAACGGATGCGACGGTTGATCGAATCGCTGCTTGCGCTGGCCCGCCTTGACGCTGGCCAGGAATCGATGCGTCGGTGTCCCGTGGATCTGGCGCGAATCGTTTCGGAATGCGTGGACATGATTCGACCTCTGGCGGCAGAGCGGCGGATCGAGATCGATGCAGAACTTGAATCGGTGGAATGCACGGGCGATTCCGACCGCCTCGCGCAAGTGGTAACGAATCTTTTGTCGAACGCCGTGCACTTCAACCGCGAGGAAGGCCGGGTTCAGGTGAGTGTCCGAACGGAAGGATCATCTGCGTTGCTGGTTGTTGCCGACACCGGTGTCGGTATTCCGCCGGAACATCAGGCGAATGTTTTCAAACGCTTCTATCGGGTTGACGCATCGCGCACGACAACCACCGGACGTTCCGGACTGGGCCTGGCGATTTCAAGGGCGATCGTCGATGCCCACGGTGGAACGATTGATCTCAGCAGCGAAGTTGGAAGGGGAACCACGTTCACCG
>CAMLLE010000484.1 GCA_946480555.1 uncultured Verrucomicrobia subdivision 3 bacterium | reverse complement strand
GCACCATGGAAATCAATCACGCATTGATACTTCGCCGCCGTGGCGAGCAGCGATTCGTATTGATCCACGCCCTCCTTGGTTTCCTGATCAATGAAATCAATTTTCGCGCCCGCGACGCCCAAGCGATGCAGGCGCGCGAAGAATTCCTCCTGCTGCTCCGGAGTCTTCAGAACCCGGCTGTGCCGCCAGAAGATCACGCCCACGCCGCGTTGCCTGGAATACTCCACGAACTCGCGAATCTGCGCGTCCGGCCAACCGTAAGCGAAGCCTTCGAGAATGTGATACTTCGCGCCAATCTCGCCGCCGAGCCGGGAGAAGAGTTTCATGTTCTCAAACTGGTTCGTGCTGCGATTCGAAAGATAGTTGCGATCCACGTAATCCCAGACCGCGAGGCCCGGCGCGACCCACGGCGTGTTCATCCCTTGCGGAAACAGCTTCGGATCAGCGGGCGGACAAAGGCTCGGCAGCACGTCGCTGTTGACCAGCGCATTCAGATCGCGCGCCACGAGCACCACGCGCCACGGCGTCGTGATCGTGCCGGTGACGGAGGCGGGTTTGCCGAGGCGTTTCGCTTCGTCGCGACCGTAGCGCAGTTCGTAGGGATAATTGACCGGCTGCCGATGACCGAGGCCGACGACCCAGCCGTTGCGGCCGTCGCATTCCAGACCCATGCCCGCGTAATTCACCAGGTTCGCTTCGGTGATCGCACCGTAGCCCGCGCCACCGGGCAATTGAAACGTCAGCGGCGGTCCGGCCCACTGCCCGGCTTTGACCTCCGCGATGTCGCGTTGTTCGTAGGGCGCTTCATAATGTCCGTCGAGATCGTGAAACCAAACCGTCGTGCCGGTCGGCAAAACGAAATTGGAAAACTCATCCGGCACGCGCGACACATCCGCCGCGCCGGGAACAACGAAGCGATACGCAACGCCGTCGTTGAACGCGCGGATTTCCAGCGTGTAAGCGGTGAAGCTCAGATCGTGCGCGAGCGACAGCGTGGCGGTGTGGCAGTGGTTTGTCGCCGTACTGTGCGCGCCGTGCCAGGGGAAGGTTTCGTGAACGGTCGCGCGCGTGTCGTTACTGAAAATCACGCCCGAGGCGAGATCATAACCGTCCACCGTCAGACTCAGAGTCGAAGGCGCAATCACCGTCCTGCCGTCCAGCGTGACCGTGTAGGAAAGCCGTTCGGCATTCGACAGCAGGGTGAATTGCACCCGCCCGTCTGGGCTGGTGACTTTGACTTCCTCCATCCGCACGCGTTGTGAACGGCGGTCGCGCAAACGTTCTTCTTGGGCTGACATTGACCCACAAACTGCAAGTAACAGGATGAAAGCGGACAATAAACGCAGAGGCGCAAAGAACGCAAAGATTCGTGGAGTAAAAGCGGATTGTTTCAGGGTCATGATTTCTCTGCGTCTCTCCGCGGCCTCTGCATCTCTGCGTTTGTCCCTCCGACAAAATAGAACTTGGGTCTTCATTGGAACTGAATCCTCCAGATAACTTCGCCACTGGCGGGCGACGTGAATTTTACGCGCGTCAGGGAATTTTCGGATTCGTGCGACGCGTGCACGCCAGTTACCGATAGGAAAACCTTCTCCACTTTTGCGCCGCCACTCACGACCCGCAATTCATACGGGTCTGCGCCCACCACTCGACTGCGACCGCTCAACGTCTTCGTTGCCGCATCCCATTTTTCGTCGGTCACGTCCACGATGCCCTGAGTCACGTGGCGCGAGGTGCTGATGAGTTGCGGATGATTGGCGCGCGGACGAATGGCCAATGCAACACAAGACTCGGCTGGCAAAGTCAGTTGCAGCCGGCCTTTGACTGCGGGCACGAGTTTGTTGCTCCAATAATCAAACGCGACGTATTCCGTCGTGGCGTCTAGGCCGAGCGATTCTAGCGGCACGTCGAACTCTTGTTCCGTGTTCTCCCAGTTATACAAGCCAACGACATGACGATCCGGCGCGCGGCCTTCAGGCCGTTTCAACTCACGCGAGCCGGAACGTTCTAGTTGATTGGAAACGCTCCTTGCATTTGACGCTGAAGCGGCGTGAACGCCGCGCTCCGCATCACTCACCATCCAGATGCGGGGCAGATCGCGCTCAAACAAATCCACCGGCCGCGCCATCGCGTGATGCGGCGGCATGGTGCGCTTGAGGATGTCGAGGCGTTCCGCGGGCAGACCGGGAATCCATTCGCTGCTGAGATTGAGCTGGCCGCTCAACGCGACCCACGTGCAGATGAGTTGCGCGTGCCGCAGCGGAATGCTGGCGCGAACATAGACCGGATCAGGATCGTTCCACCACAACCGGCCATGCAGAAAATAGTTCCGCGTGCCGAACGTCGGCCCACGCAGCAGCGACTTCCAATCCGCCTTGTTGTCCGGTCCGATGCGCATCGCATCCACCAGCCCAAACGATCCGCCGTACGTGCGCATGTTCTGCGGCGCGTTACAGCCGAGGATGAAAACTTTTTCACCGGCGGCTTCACGCACGAGTTTCAAACCGCTGCGATAGGCTTCGATGTTGGTTTGGTCCGGGTCTTTGAACACCGCTTCGCCGAGATCGTCCTCTTTGTAACCCGAATTCACATAAAGCTGTTTCGTCGCCGTGCCGGTCCAAAGCCCGTCAATCTTGATGTAATCGTAACCCCAATCGCGGCAGATGCGGCGCGTGATGTCGTGCACGTGCGCCCGTGCGTCTGGATTGGTGAGATCAAGACACGCGCCGCCCCACGGCGTGTCGTAAGGCTTTCCGTCCGGCGTCTTGGCGAACCAATCGAGATGCTGATCAAAGAACGGATCGCCGACCGTGCCGGCGAACGGCATGAACCAGATTCCCGGCACAAGACCGAGCGATTTGATGTGATCGGCGGCGGTCTTCATGCCGCTGGGATACGGACCTTTCGGATCGTGCGCGCGGAAATTCTTCTTCGGACTGCTAGGATCGGAGCGCTTCCAACCCGCCTGCCATTTGTCGTCAATCTGCACCACGGAAAAGCCGAAGGGAGCAAGGTTCGTCGCGCTGAACTCCGCGAGTTCGGCGAGATGCTTTTCGTCGGACGCACCGCCGTGCGGTTGCGAATACCAGGTGCAATAACCGGTCGGCTGCGGCTTCAATTTTACGTCGTGAACCCGCGCTGCCACATCCGCCCATTGCTCCAAGCCGAGCCGCGCGTCATCGAAGTAGCCAATCGCAAGCGTCTCCAGCGTTTCAGATTTTCCGGGATGAATGCGCAGCTTGCCGTAATCGATCTGGGCGATGATCTGAGCTTTGTCGCCGCTACGTTCGCTGAAGAGCACGCCACTGCCGCGTTCATGGGTCAGCCAGCCGAACACGACGCCATTCCGCGACTCCGGTTCGGCCACGGACAGCCAGACGTAGCTGCCAGGGTTTTTATCC
>CAMLLE010000483.1 GCA_946480555.1 uncultured Verrucomicrobia subdivision 3 bacterium | reverse complement strand
AGCCGATTCGCATCCGGGCCTGCCCACAGGTCCACGCGATAGCCGCTGGCCCATTCGCTTTCGTCCAAAGCTTTTTCAACGGTAAGCTGAACGACATTCAGGTTGAAACCGTCCGCCTTGCTGGGTCCGCCGAACGAATACGGCGCCAGGTTGGCGTTACCGGTTCCAAAGTTCCACTGCGCCGAGGTATCCACATACCCGCTGAGCGCGACCGAGTTTGCTTCCGCTGCATTTACGACGGAAGCGAGGCTGACGGCTCCGACAGCTGCCAGACCCATTGTCCATTTATCAAACTTCATAGTTCCTCCAGTTAGTTGTTTGCTACAGTGAACGGATTTTAAGGCCGAACACACACAGACAGACTTGGGATAAAAACAGTTTATCCCCGGCACCGATAGGGGTGCATTTGCCCGCATTGATAGGTAAATGGCTATTCTTTGACAACAGGTTTTTTGGTCGGCGACAGCCGGGAAGCTCGCCTCGGCCACCCCCGGTCCGAACTCCGAAACCTCCTGATTCTGTGCAGGAAGTGTATCAGGTCGAGGCAGCTGACTGCCTCCCCGGGCGTGCTGAACGGCGGAGTTTCGGGGGAATTGCAGGAAGTTCAGCTCTTGGAATACCTGTTGCTTTTCATTGTGCCAAATTCGCGCTTTCCCTGAACTCGGGTGAGCGGAACCAAATCGATTTATGGCCTCATTTGCTTTTGTAGCTCGAGAAACGACCTCCGGCAGGGAGATTCGCAGTTCCGTGGACGCCGCGACGGAGCAGGCGGCGATCGCCGCATTGCTGAACCGCAACCTGCTGGTGGTCAGCATTCAAGAGAAGGTTTCCAAGAAAGGCCGTACGCAAGGCGGCAAAGTGGCGCTTCAGGACCAGGTCATCTTCACCCGGCAGCTGGCGACGATGATCGACGCCGGTCTGGCCATGGTCCAGTCGCTCCAGGCATTGTCCGAGCAAACCACCAACAAGGCGATGCGCGACATCATCAAGGACATCTGCGCGCGCGTGGAAGCTGGCGATAGTCTTCAATCGCCTGTATGTCTCAATGGTCTCCGCCGGTGAAAAAGGCGGTCTCCTCGCCGAAATCCTGGCCCGGCTCGCGACCTACCTGGAAAACACCGCCCGCCTCCGCAAGAAAGTGAAGTCGGCGATGATGTATCCGACAGTCGTCACGTTTGTGGCGATTGCGATTACGATCTTCCTGCTGGTGAAGGTGATCCCCGTGTTTGGCGACATTTACACCGGTTTCGGCGCCAAGCTTCCGGCTCCGACGCAGTTCCTGATCAACCTGAGCGATATCGTGAAGAGCTACTTCTTGCTGTTGATGCTCGGCGGAGGCGGCGCAATCTACGGCTGGCTGGCATTCATCAAGACCAAGTCCGGTCGGCAGTTCTGGGACGCCAAGCGCATCAAACTCCCGGTGTTCGGGTCGATTGCCCATAAGATTTGCCTCGCCCGGTTCACGCGTACCTTGTCGTCGCTGATCCGTTCCGGCGTGCCAATTCTGGAAGTGCTGCAGATCGTTTCGCAAACGGTCGGAAACGTCATCATGGAAAAGGCAATCAAAGACGCCTCGGCCGACATCGAACGCGGCGAAAGCATTTCGATGGCGTTGAGCAAACACCCCGTATTTCCCAGCATGGTGCTGCGCATGATCACTGCCGGTGAACAAACTGGTAAAATCGACAACATGCTCGAACGTGTCTCCGACTTCCTGGACGAAGAAATCGAAACGACATTGTCCGGCCTGACTTCGCTGATCGAGCCCATCCTCATCGTGTTCCTCGGCGTGGTGATCGGCGGCATGGTCATTTGCATGTTCCTCCCGATTTTCAAGATGAGCGAAATCGTGGGACAGAACCGGTAAACCCGGCAGGCGCTTCGCCTGCACTGCGGGCGGAGTCGAACACAGCAAACTTTGGTGCGGCTGAACGGTTTTCAGCCGCACTTGCATTTTTACCCCGGTAGGCGCGTCTCTCCGAGCGCGCCACCGTTGCGCTGATTTCGATGAATGCGACATCACGAAAACCCATGGCTCGCACGGAGTGCGAGCCATGCCCCCATTTGTTCAGGCGAAGCCGCCGCTCCGCTCCCTTTGCGTCGTCACCCCTTTGCGCCTTCGCGTTGAGGTCTCCCAACCGTGAGAAGCCGGGCTTGCCGCCAATGAATTTCATCCCTTAGCCTCGCCCCAATGGCAAAAGTCTTTCTGGTCGATGACGAACTGACGATGCTCCAGACCGTCGGCGAATTGCTGCGGATGGATGGCCACGAAGTCGTTCCGTTCACCAACGGCCCCACCGCTGCCGAAGCGATTAGCGCGCAACTGCCCGACCTCGTCATCACCGATCTGTACCTAGATAAGAGCCGGCCGTTCGGCATGGAAATCGTCCAGCGCGCCCGCGCCATTCATCCGCCGGTGACGGTCATCGTGATCACCGGGTTCGGCTCGGTGGAAACCGCGGTTGAAGCCATGCGCGCCGGAGCTTTCGACTACCTGGAGAAGCCCTTCAAGATCGATGAACTGCGGCTCTGCGTTCAGCGCGCGCTTTCCTACAGCGCAGCGGTTTCTGAGACTGCATTCCTGCGAAAGCAGCTGAAAAAGAAATATCACTTCAGCCAGATCATCGGGACCGCGCCAAAGATCCAGGAAGTCTTCAAAGTCGTCGAACGCGTCGCTGACACCGACAGCACGATTCTTATCCTGGGCGAAAGCGGCACCGGCAAGGAACTCGTCGCGCGCGCCATTCATTACAACAGCCCGCGGCAATCCGGTCCCTTCGTCCCGATCAATTGCAGCGCGCTTCCTGAAGCGCTCCTGGAATCCGAGCTTTTCGGCCATCGCCGCGGCGCGTTCACCGGCGCGATCAGCGACAAGAAAGGGCTTTTTCAAGAAGCCGATGGCGGGACGATTTTTCTCGATGAAGTCGGTTCCATGTCGCCCTTGCTCCAAAGCCGGCTCTTGCGCGTGTTGCAGGAACGTGAAGTGCGCCGCGTCGGCGACAACACACCCGTGTATGTAAACGTCCGCGTGCTCGCCGCGACCAACGAGCCGCTCGAACAGCGCATCAAAGAAGGCACGTTCCGTGAAGATCTTTATTACCGGCTCAACGTGATCGCGGTTCAGCTGCCACCGCTGCGGGAGCGCGCCGATGATGTACCGTTGTTAGCCGCCCATTTTCTTCAACTCAAAGGAACCTCCCGCACCGGCAAGCCGTATCAGGTCAGCCGCCGCGCGATGGACGCATTGCAACGCCATGAATGGCCCGGGAACGTTCGTGAACTGGAAAACGCAATCGAACGCGCCGTCGTCCTTTGCGACAACGGGATCGTCCGAGTCAAAGATCTCCCGCCCTCGATGCTGCGGAAACTCAACCTCGCCTCGGGCGAAGACGATTTGAGCGA
>CAMLLE010000482.1 GCA_946480555.1 uncultured Verrucomicrobia subdivision 3 bacterium | reverse complement strand
ACGGCGGTGGTGAGGATGAAACGGGCTGGGGGCGACAGGGCTTCACTCCGTTGATCATGGACAACTTGATCGCAGCCGGAAAAGCGAAGCCGTTCATCATCGTCATGGCCAACAGCTACGTTCCGGGAGCGAACTTTGGTTTTGGCCCTTCCGCCACGAACCGTCCGCCAGAAACAAACAGCCCATATTCGCGCGCCATCACCGGGCCGGGCGGCCGCAGCTACAATCCATCGGCGTTCGCGAAAGTGTTGATCGAGGACTTGATTCCATTCGTCGATGCGAATTTCCGCACGCTCACCGATCAGCCCAACCGCGCCATGGCCGGGCTTTCGATGGGCGGCATGCAGACGCGGTCCATCACGCTGGCGAACCTCGACAAGTTTTCACACGTTGGAATCTTCAGCGGCGGCAGCATCGGAGTGGCGGACATCCCTGACATGAACGCTTTCAAGCAGAAGGTGAAGGCCGTGTTCATCAGCTACGGCAGCCGGGAGAATGGTGCGACGACGGCAAAGGCGAACGTGGAGGCGTTAACCCAGGCCGGCATCAAAACCGTCTATTACGAATCGCCGGAGACCGCGCACGAATGGCAAACGTGGCGGCGCAGTTTGAAGGAGTTTGCGCCGCTGTTGTTTCAGAAGTGATTCGCGAACCAGAGCAATGCCAATGTTCGTTTCCGAAATTGGAGCGATGGAGCGCAGCCGCCGGCGTGAGGAGGCGGACAATGGATGACATCCATGGCATCCGCCTCCTGACGCCGGCGGCTGCAACCCGTGCGGTTTCGGAATGAAGTTTCTACGGCGAGTCCCATCAATTCAGATTTATGAGAATACCCATCCTGATCCTTGCCCTCGCGTTCCAGACGCTGGGCATCTTTGCGGCGGATATCACCGGCACATGGAAGTCGGAATTCGAGTCACAGATTGGCCAGCAGAAATACACCTTCACGTTCCAGCAGGACGGGACGAAGCTGGCCGGCAAAGCAAATTCCGAGGCTGGCGAACGCAAGCGCGAAGCCGAACTCAAGGAAGGCAAGGTGGAAGGCGATTCCGTTTCGTTCGTCGAAATGCTCAGTTTCAACGACAACGAAATCCGGATCAGCTACACCGGCAAGCTCTCGGCGGATGGGAACGAGATCAAGCTCACGCGTGCGGTGGGCGACTTCGCGACAACGGAAATCGTGGCCAAACGCGCGGCAGCGGGCGGAGCCAACGCAGGGGCCGCAATTCGCATCAAAGCCGGCAGCAGCGGGCCGGTGAAAGATGCCGCGGGCAATGTCTGGCTCGCTGATCAGGGGTTTGAAGGTGGTGACTTTGCGGAACGACCTGATCTCCCAATTGCCGGCACCAAGACTCCGGAACTTTATCGCTCCGAACATTACAGCATGGATTCTTTCTCGTGGCCGGTGCCGAACGGGAAGTACGTGGTGAAGCTTCATTTTGCGGAGACCTATGAAGGCATCAGTGCTCCTGGCGAACGCGTATTCTCGTTCAACGTTCAGGGCAAGGAATTCAAGAACTTCGACGTAATGGACAGGGCGGGCGGCCATTCCAAGGCTTACGTCGAGACGGTGCCGGTGGAGGTCGCTGACGGCAAAATCAAAATCACGTTCACGCCGCAAGTTGAGAACCCGCAGATTTGCGCCATCGAAATTGTTCCGGGAGAAGGACAGGTCATCTCTCAAACGCCAACCGCCGCCCCGCCCGCGACGCAAACTGCATCCACTGCGGCAGCCGCGCCTGCAGCTGATACCACAACGGCAACGTCTGCTCCGGCCGGTCCCGTGATTCTGCATGTGGACGCCAGCAAAGTGACCGGCCACGTGAGCCCGATGCTTTACGGTTTGATGACGGAGGAAATCAACTTTGCCTACGAAGGCGGGCTTTATGCCGAGCTTATTCGAAATCGCTCCTTCAAGGCGGATGCCGTCGTTCCGCGCGTGACGCCGACCAATTACATCGCGGGCGAATACCTGCCGGTTTCATTTCCTGCCAATACGAAGCCGCGATTCTGGACTGCAGTGGGTGGCGCTTCGATGGTGTTGGACACGAACACACCGCTGAACCAGTTCCTGAACGTCAGCTTGAAACTGGACGCGTCGTCCGCTTCTGACAACTCTCCAGCAGGCGTGGCCAATGAAGGTTTCTGGGGCATCCCCGTAAAGCCCAGCACGACGTATCGCGTGTCGTTCTTCGCCAAGGCGGCGCCAGGTTTTACCGGTCCTATCACGGTGAGTTTGGAAAGTGCGGATGGAAAAACCGTGTTTGCCACCGCGCGCATTTCCAAGCTTTCCGGCGAATGGAACAAGTATGAAGCGAAGCTGAAAACGAAGCGCGTTCCGGCTTCCAAGGACAATGTTTTCAAACTGACTACGACCAGTCCGGGAACGTTGTGGCTGCAAAACGTTTCGCTGTTTCCGCCGACTTACAAGAACCGCGAGAACGGTTTGCGACCGGACCTGATGGAACTAATGGCTGAGATGAAGCCGAAGTTCCTGCGCTTTCCCGGCGGGAATTATCTGGAAGGCAACGCGTTCAATCAGCGCTTCATCTGGAAGGAAACCATCGGGCCAGTGGAACAGCGTCCAGGTCATCCCAGCCCGTGGGGATATTGGTCCACGGATGGACTTGGCTTGCTGGAGTTCGCCGAATGGTGCGAAGACCTCGACATGGAGCCGATCCTCGGTGTCTTTGCCGGCTATTGCCTCGGCCGCGGCGGCGTGATCCCGGCCGGACCGGCGCTTGAGCCTTACGTGCAGGAGGCGCTTGAGGAGATCGAGTATTTGATCGGGGACGCAAAAACGACGAGGTGGGGCGCATTGCGCGCGAAGCACGGGCATCCCAAGCCGTTCAAACTCACGTACGTCGAAGTCGGCAATGAGGATTTCTTCGATCGCAGCGGCAGCTACGACGGCCGTTTCGCGCAGTTCTACGATGCGATCAAGAGGAAGTATCCGCAGCTGAAAGTGGTTTCGTCCGTCGGCTACGAGCAGCCGCAGAACCTTTGGGTGAAGAGCCGCACGCCGGATCTCGTGGACGAACATTATTACCGGAACATGGAAGAAATGCTGGCGCAGTCACTCCGTTACGACGCGTATTCGCGGACCAATCCGACCAAGATTTTCGTGGGCGAATGGGCCACGCGGGTTGGATCGCCCACGCCCAACATGTCCGGTGCGCTCGGCGACAGCGCTTGGATGACCTGTATGGAGCGCAACTCGGACATCGTGCTGCTGTCATGCTACGCGCCGCTGTTCGTCAATGTCAGTCAGCCGACCGGCAACGGCCGTTCGATGCAGTGGAGCTCAGACTTGATCGGCTATGACGCGCTCAGCAGCTACGGTTCGCCGGCATATTACGCGCAACGGATGTTCAGCACGATGCATGGCAACGAGATTCTCGCGA
>CAMLLE010000481.1 GCA_946480555.1 uncultured Verrucomicrobia subdivision 3 bacterium | reverse complement strand
GCCGAGACGGCGCGGCGCCAGAGAGATCCCCAACGCCCTCGGCAACGCGGCGAGCACGATCGAGTGTCCAGGGATCCGGAGCCCGAGCTTGACGAACGCGACCGCGACGGCGGCGACAGCGCCGCAGGAAAGCAGAACCAGCAGCTCACCGAGATGAACCAGGCGCTGGAAGAAACGCTGCTGCGTTCGCTCGAACTGAGCCTGCACACGATGCAGACATTCTACCCGACGCTTGGCAATCAGGCGCGGCGCGTTTCGCAGCTGTGCCGGTCGCTGGCGGTCGCGGCGAATCTCAGCCAGGAAGAGCGGCGCGTGCTGGATGCCGCGGCGTTGTTGCATGACATCGGAATGGTTGGCGTGCCGCGGCAGTTGATCCGTCGCTGGCAGGACAATCCGAATTCGCTCGATCCCGCCGAGCGCGCCCTCATCCAGCAACATCCCATTCTGGGCCAGGAATTGACGGCGTTTGGAAATGGCACGGAAGAAATCGGCCGGGTGATTCGCGCGCATCACGAACGGTTCGATGGCACCGGTTATCCGGATGAACTCGGTGGTGAGAACATTCCCTGGCTGGCGCGGCTGCTGTCCGTCGCGGTTGCCTTTGAATCCAGCAACTTGAACCGCACCGATGCGCTGGAGGAAATCAAACTCCAGTCCGGCGCGGCGTTTGATCCAGAAGCTGTGCGGGCGTTGCTGAAGGCGATCCCGATGTCGCCATTGCCGCGCAAGGAGCGTGAGATTCTGTTGTCCGAATTGCGTCCCGGCATGGTGCTCGCGCGTGGCATATACACTGCCAATGGCCTGTTGCTGGTGCCGGAAGGCCAGCAGCTCAACGCGACTTACATCGAGAAACTTCTCAATCATAACCGGGTGCAGCCAATCACCCAGTCGCTGGTTGTTTATTGCTGAGCCATGGACGCGCCTGTTTCCACTCCACAATCAATCTCCGGCGGCAAGCCTCGCGTGGAGGCCGCCGCTGTGCTTTGGAAGAATCTTTTTGACGCATCACAGGATGCGCAGATCGTTTGCCGCAGCGATGGCACGGTGGAGCATCTCAACCTGCGCGCGCAGCGGATGCTGAAAACGGACGCTGCAGGGGAAGGGTTGAATCTGTTCGACCTGATCGCCGAACCTGCGGAACAGCACATTCGGGGCTACGTGCGGCGCACCAATCCGCAGCCGGAGATTTTTTATTCCGTCATCGTGTCCGCAGCTGGCGAGAGCTGCGGCCCGATCGATCTGGAAATAACGCCGCTGGAATCCGACCGGATGTTGGTCGTGTTCAAGGATGCCAGCCGGCGGCTGCGCCTGGAATCGCATGTCCGGCGTCTGGTGACCGCGATCGATTCCACGCCGGAAGTTTTCTTCATCACGGATGCTGACTGCAAAATCGCGTTCGTGAATCCCGCGTTTCAGATCGACACCGGTTATTCCATTGAGGATGTGCTGGGCCGCTCGGATTCATTCCTCCGCGCTCCGGATCAAAGCCTGAAAGTGGAAGGCTACTTGCGCGCGGTCCGCGACGGGCAGGAATGGATCGGCGCGCTGACGAATGTCCGCCACGACGGTTCCCGCTACCAGGTGGAGGCGACGATTTCTCCGATCTTTGACATGGCCGGCGGTTTCATGGGTTATGTCGCCTGTGAACGCGACGTGACCGAACGCATGCGGCTCGAACAGGAGCTGCGCCTGGAATCTGATTTCGTCCACAGCATTCTCACCTCGCTCGATTCGGCGATCTACACGGTGGACCGCGAATTTCGCCTGACGCACGCGAGCGACGGCTGGCGTCGCATGCCTGAGGAGCACGGCGGCATCCGGCCGAACGGGCATCCGGAAATGGGCAAGCCGCTGTTGAATTATGTTCCATTGCCGGAGCGGCGCGCGGAACTCGAACAGCTTTTCCGCGAGGTGCTTTCCACTGGACAAGCACAGGAAAACCAATACGGATCGCCCGACGAACGCCGCTGGCTGATCAAGATTTCGCCGCTGATCCACGTCGGCGAAGTGCGCGGGCTGATCTGCAGCGTTTCCGATCAAACGCATTTCCATCAGCTGCAAAGCCAGTTGTTCCAATCGCAGAAGATGGAAATCATCGGCACGCTGGCCGCGGGTGTGGCGCACGATTTCAACAACCTGCTCCAGGCCATTCGCGGCAATGTCAGCCTCCTGCTGCTGCAGTTGCACGAAAGCCCGGCGCTGCATCATTGCGCGGAACAGATCAGCGTGGCGGCATCGCGCGCGGCGGAGATCACCCAGCAGTTGCTCACGTTCAGCCGCAACAACGAAGAGAAGCAATCGGTGCTGGACCTGAACCAGGTCATCCAGGAAGCCGGGCAGCTGGCGCGGCGAACTTTGCGCGGCAATATCACTTTGGATATGGTTCCCGCGTCGGAAGCATTGCCGGTGAAGATCGATCCCACGCGCGCCAACCAGGCGTTGCTCAACCTTTGCGTCAATGCGCAGGATGCAATGCCGAACGGCGGACGACTTACCATCACGAACACGCTCGTGGAATTGACGGAGACGCAGCGCCACAACCACGGCATTCGCGGCGATAATCCGTTTGTTTGCTGCAATGTCAGCGACACGGGTTCCGGCATTCCGCCAGCCATCATTGAACGTGTGTTCGAGCCGTTTTTCACTACCAAGGAAAAAGGGAAGGGCACCGGGCTTGGTTTGCCCATCGTGCAACGGGTGCTGAAGGAAGCCGGCGGGTTCGTCGAGGTGGACAGTGTCGAAGGCCATGGCACCACGTTTCATCTGTATCTGCCGCTGGTGAGTGAAGCGGTGACGGATCAACGCCAGCCGGAACGCGCAGAACTGGCGCGCGGGTCCGGTCGGGTGCTGGTGGTGGATGATCTCGATCTGTTGCGCGATTTCACGCGGAGCTTTCTGGAAGCCGCCGGTTTTGACGTGCTGGTCGCCAGCAGCGGCGCGGAAGCCCTGCGCGTTTTGGGTGAGGCGAAGGAACCGGTGGATCTGCTGTTCACCGATTATTCCATGCCCGGCATGAACGGCATCGAGCTGATCGAGAATGTCGTGGTGAAATGGCCGCACATGAAGATTGTCCTGGCCTCCGGCTATCTGGACGACACCGCGCGCGGCCGTCTGGAAGAATTGAAAGTAAGCGTGCTCTGCAAGCCGTACGACATGCGCGACGGCGCGGAATTGATCATTCGGCTCCTGGCCGAACAGAAGGCGTAACGTTGGTTCGAACCATTTCGATCCTTCGTCCTTCTTCAATTGATCGCCGCGCCGCATCCAGGATTTCGGTCACCAACAAGTTCAAATCGAGTGAGGACATGCCCGAGGGTTTGATTTCCCGCCGGGCAACCGCGGCAAGATACGAAACCGGATCCGCAACCGCCCCACCAAGTGCAGGCACCGGCAGCTCCTTCTCT
>CAMLLE010000480.1 GCA_946480555.1 uncultured Verrucomicrobia subdivision 3 bacterium | reverse complement strand
TCCGCGTCTCCGCGTCTCCGCGGTTGGCGGAAATTTCTTCTGGTAACCGCTCTAATCTGAAAATCGAGGACGAGGATGAGGATGATAACGACAACAAGGAAGATCCCCCTCGGTCACCTGGCATTAATTCCCCTGCCTCGAATTTTCTGGAGCTTCGGGATCGTCGTCCCGGTCCAGCCGCCCGGCCGATTCCGCGGGCGCAACCAACACCACAAATTCTCCCTTCACCGAACGGGCTTGAACGCGTTGCAGCAGGTCGGCTGGTTTGCCGCGCAGAAACTCCTCGAACTTCTTGGTCAACTCACGGGCCAGCACCACGTCGCGGCTCGGATAAACCCCGATCAATTCGCCGAGGAGCTTCTCGATGCGATACGGCGATTCGTAAAACACCAGCGTGCCTGGAACTGCCTGCAATTGCTCCAGCTGCCGCCGCCGTTGTCCCGACTTGTGCGGCAGGAATCCAACAAAGTGAAACTCGTCCGTCGGCAATCCACTCGCCGTCAAAGCCGCCACGAGCGCGCTCGCGCCGGGGACCGCCTCCACGCGCAGTCCAGCGGCCACCGCGGCTTTCACAACCCGCTCGCCGGGATCGCTGATGCCGGGACTCCCCGCGTCCGTGACCAGCGCCACTTTCTCACCGCGCCGCAAGCGTTCAATGATCTCCTCGCTGCGCCTGGCTTCGTTGAATTGAAAATAGCTGAGCAGCGGCTTGGAAATCTCGAAGTGCCGGAGCAACTGTCCCGAACGTCGCGTATCTTCCGCTGCCACCACATCGCATTCACGCAACACCCGCAACGCCCGCAGCGTGATGTCCTCAAGATTGCCGATCGGTGTGGCAACCAGGTAGAGCGTGCCGGGCGCAAGTGGTGGAAGATCGGGCATGGATTTTTGATTTACGACTGGCGATTTACGATTTGCTGCCTCTGCGCTCTATGAGCGTCGGAATTTGAAGTCGTTGGCCGCACAATTGACACACCGAGCGACTCGCACCGATCGCCAATCGTGAATCGCCAATGTTGAACTCACTTGCTGATTCCGCGTTCGCTGGTGCGGACGAACTGGACCAGATGTTGCATTTCGGGCGTTTGCGGCAGGTCGGCTTCAATGCGCGCCACCGCGTTGGAAATCGTCAGCCCTTCGCGGAACAAAATCTTGTACGCCTGACGCAGCGCTGCGATCGTTTCGTCGCTCACACCGTGCCGTTCCAGGCCGATCTTGTTGATCGTCTTCGTCTCCGCCGGATTGCCATCCGCCAGCATGAAGGGCGGAATGTCCTGCACGACTTTGGAACAGCCGCCGACCATCGAGAGCTTTCCAATCCGGCAGAACTGATGAACGGCGGAAATGCTGATGACTGCGTGATCTTCCACCGTGACGTGACCGGCCAGCGTCGCGGCGTTCGACATGATGATGTGATCGCCCACCCGGCAATCGTGAGCGATATGGCAATAAGCCAGAATGTGATTGTGCGATCCGATCACGGTTTCGTTGCCGTCACTCGTCGCACTGTGAACCGTCACGTATTCGCGAAGCGTATTGTGATCGCCAATGCGCGTGCGCGTGATGCCGCCCTTCCATTTCAGGTCCTGCGTCTTCAGGCCAATGCTGGCGAAGGGAAAAATTTCGTTCTCCTTCCCCAGAGTCGTATGACCATCGATCACAACGTGCGAATGCAGCCGGCAGCCTGCGCCGAGCGTGACGTGTTCGCCGATGACGCAATACGGCCCGATCTGGCAACCGGCACCGATCTGCGCGTTCGGATGAATGACCGCCGTGGGATGGATTGCCTGCATATCAACCCTGCAACATGAAGGTGACTTCGGCCTCGCTCACCACTTCACCGCGCACCTTGCAGACGCCCTTCGCTTTGCCGAGCTTTCCGCGCATCTTGGTCATTTCAATTTCGATGACGAGGACATCGCCGGGAACCACTGGCTTGCGCCATTTCACATTCTCCGCCGCCATGAAATAGGCGATTTGTCCAAAGTTTTCCGCCCGCTTCAGCATCAGGATGCCCGCCACCTGCGCCATCGCTTCCAACTGCAGCACACCTGGCATGATGGGGTGATCTGGGAAATGGCCCTGAAAATACGGTTCATTGAAGGTGACATTCTTCACACCGGTGATGAAGTTGCCGTCCACCTTCGTCACGCGATCCACCATCAGGAAAGGATACCGGTGCGGCAGGATTTTCATCACCTGTGTCGCATCAAGCGCGCCGCCTTCATTGAGAATTTCCACGAGCGCGTGCTTGTCCGCAGCCTTGGGCTCGGCTGCTTTCGGCGCCGCTGGCGGCGGTGGCGGTCCAAAGGCCTGCGCCGTCCGCAGCGGCTTTTGCATCTGCGCTGCCACCAGCCGCGCCAGTTCGCAGTTCGCCATGTGACTGGGTTTCACCGCAATGATATGCCCCTGCAATGGGCGCCCGACCAGCGACAGGTCGCCGACGATGTCCAGAATCTTGTGCCGGACGAACTCCTCAGCGTAGCGCAGCGGCTCGGTCGTGAGCACGGCGTCATCGCGAATCACCACCGCGTTCTCCAGGCTGCCGCCGCGGATCAGGCCGTTCTTGATGAGGTATTCAATCTCCTCGTAGAAACAGAATGTTCGCGCATTCGAAAGCTCCTTCTCCCATGTCTTCGGCGTCAGTTCCACGCTGTAGAATTGCGTGAACCGGCCGCCGCGATCCGAACTGGTGCAGGTGATCTTGAAACCGTCGTGCGGAAACAATGTCATCTCCGTTTCGCCGAGCTGCAGTTCGATCGGCGTGGTGACCTTGTAAGCCTCGCGCCGCTCGTTCTGCGGAGCGGAACCCGCCTCCTGGATCATGCGGCAAAATTCGCGCGAGCTGCCGTCGCCAATCGGCGGTTCGTTCGCGTCGATCTCCACGATGGCATTGTCGATGCCATAACCGGCAAACGCCGCGAGCACATGTTCCACCGTGTGGATGCGCGTATTGCCTTTGGCGAGCGTGGTGGAGCGGTTGGTTTCCGCCACATTTTCCACGCGCGCCTCGATCTCCGGCTTGCCATCCAGGTCCACGCGCCGGAAGCGAATGCCTGTGTTTGGCGGTGCCGGGAGAAACGTCATGTTCACCCGATTTCCGCTGTGCAGGCCGACTCCGGAGAACTGTGCGGGACGGCTAAGAGTTTGCTGGTGTAGCACGGCCGGGATTAAACAAATGCGCGTTTCTCAATGCAAGCGGCGAGATGCCAATGCGGCGTGAAGGTGCCGCGAGCAAAAACGGTTCGGTGACGGGAAGGGACCGTCCAGACATTCAACTCAAGGTTGCGCGTCGAAGGTCGTGGTTCAATATGCCCCCTTCACATCTGCCGAATTTCTCCCCAAAGCGGTTCAAGATCGCCATCAGCCAGCGCCATCTCGCGGATGTGATCGCGATCCCCGATCAGCAG
>CAMLLE010000479.1 GCA_946480555.1 uncultured Verrucomicrobia subdivision 3 bacterium | reverse complement strand
CCAGATTGGCTGTTCCACCCAAACGAACTGAGTAGTTCCAGCTTAGCGTGAGGCAGCAGTTCTCAACTGCAGGGTCTGGCAAGATTCGTCATGACGGAGCTGCTGCGCTGACTTGATTTCCAAAGCACGCCTCCGATTCAACGAAATCGCGCGAAGATTTCCTTCCCCTCTTCTTGCCGGGAGCACCAAAACCTGTCACAACCGCCTTGCAGGTTTGATCCACTCCGGGGCGCAGGCGGACATTTCTGAACCGCCGGGCTCGTGAATTCCAACAGCACAGCGTCAACCGCTGATGAAAGGGACGGAATCATGAAGGCATCGCAGGAACACATCACGGCAGATACACCCATGGGCGCAAACCTCATCGCTGAAGGTGCGACATTTCGCGTCTGGGCGCCGGCCGCGAAGCACGTTTATGTCGCGCTCGATGGAGCGAAGAACTACGACCCCAAACCGCAGGATGAGCTGACCAAGAATCCGGAGACGGGACATTGGACGGGATTCTTCCCCGGCGTTCGCGACGGGACGAAGTATCGCTTTTACGTCATTGGCAGCCCCGGGTGCACGGGGCGCGACGGCCATGGAAACCAGCGCGACGGTGAGGGACTGAAGCGCGATCCCTGGGCGCGCGAACTGGAATTCGGCTGGCCGGACGCGGACACTTTGGATCGGCCCGACGTGGATTGCATCGTGCGGAAGGCGAATGATTTTCCCTGGCACGATTCAGCCTATCGTCCGCCCGCGTTCAGTGATTTGGTCGTTTACCAGCTGCATATCGGCGTCTTCCATGCCCGCGATGCCCAGGGAAAGGACATTCGCCATGGCCGCGTCGCGACGCTGCTCGATGCCATTGATCGCCTCGAATACCTCGCCGATCTGGGCATCAACGCAGTTCAGCCTTTGCCGTTCGTCGAATTTGGCGGCGAGTGGGGCCTGGGCTACAGCGGCGTGGACCTTTTTTCGCCGGAAATGGACTACTGCGTCAAGGCGGCTGAACTTCCGCCGTATCTCGCCAAAGTGAATCGGATGCTGGCCCGGAAAGGTTGCACCGAACTTCAAACCGCGGATCTGATCGGCCAGGTCAATCAGCTGAAGGCATTTGTGGACCTCTGCCACCTTCATGGCATTGCCGTCATCACGGACGCTGTATTCAATCACGCCGGCGGCGATCTGGATCAACAGAGCCTCCACTTCCTGGATTTCCCGGCGAATCCCAACGACGGAAACAGTCTCTATTTCACAGACCAGGGCTGGGCAGGCGGCAAAGTGTTCGCCTATTGGAAATCCGAGGTCTGCGATTTCCTGATCCAGAACGCGAAGATGTTCCTGCTGGACTATCACATGGACGGGATTCGCTTCGATGAAGTGGGGGTGATTGATGACAAAGGTGGCTGGAAGTTCTGCCAGGACCTGACGAATACGCTGCGTCACGTGAAACCGGAAGCCGTGTTCATCGCGGAGTATTGGCGCGATCATCGCTGGCTTGGCGTGTGGATGCCGCCGGCGGGAATGGGTTTTCACATCGGCTACAACGACCGCGTTCGCGACGCTGTCCGTGAAGTCATCCGCGAATCGGCTGGGGGAGGCAATGCACATGTTGGAATGGCGCGGTTGAAAGGTGCGCTGGAACGGCCGTGGAATTTTCCCGCCGCGTGGCAGGCTTACAACTGCATCGAGAATCACGACTTCGTTCTCGACATGGATGGCGATCATCGCAAACCACGAATTCCGAAGCTGGCGGATTGGCACGATCCGCGTTCCTGGTATGCGCGCAGCCGTACCCGGGTGGCCATTGGGCTTCTGCTCACTGCGCCCGGTGTCCCGATGCTCTTCATGGGCCAGGAATTTCTGGAAGATAAATTGTGGTCCGACAGCCCAAAGGCGTCGGGAGCATTCATTTGGTGGGAGGGATTGGAAGGCAAAGACCGGCGCATGAGCGATCATCATCGCTTTACGCGCGACCTGATCTGGCTGCGCCGAAACCAGCCCGCGCTGCGGTCAGATCCGATCAATGTGTTTCATATCGATGAGCAGAACCGGATTGTCGCGTTTCATCGCTGGGTTCCGGAAACCGGCCGCGATGTCGTCGTCGTGGTGAGCTTGCGGGAGCAGAGTTTCTACGACCGCAGCTACCGGCTCGGGTTTCCGCTAACGGGCCAATGGGACGAGGTGTTCAACAGCGACATCTACGACTTCTTTTTCAACCAACAGGCAGTGGGAAATTACGGCGGAGTTTTCGCGGATGGCCCCGGAATGCATGGCCTTCCTCATTCGGGCGGCATCAGCATTCCGGCAAATGGCATCCTTGTGTTTGCGCGGAATGGATAGGAGTCGGAAGCCGTTCGTTCGGCAACGCGCGAAACTGGACCGACATCCCAAAGCAAGCCCCGCAGATCAGTCGATCAAGCGCTTCGTGATGTTGCTGTAAGCATCAATGCGCCGGTCGCGCAGGAACGGCCAGTGCGTGCGCGTGGTGTCCACCACGTCCAGGTCCACGGGCACAATGAGCGTCTCTTCCTTGTCGCTGCTGGCTTTGGCGAGGATTTCACCGTAGGTCCCAGCCACGAAGCTTTGTCCCCAGAATTCAATTCCATCGCCGCCGACACCGTTGAGAATCTCGTGCCCGATGCGATTCGGCACTGCGACGTAACAGCCGTTTGCCACCGCATGGCTGCGCTGGATGGTTTCCCAGGCCGAATGTTGTAGATGTCCGTATTGCTTTTTCTCCTTCGGATGCCAGCCGATCGCCGTGGGATAGAAAAGAATCTCCGCACCTTGCAGCGCCGTGAGTCGCGCGCCTTCGGGATACCATTGGTCCCAACAGACGAGCACGCCGATCTTGGCGAACTTCGTTTGCCAGGCTTTGAATCCAAGATCGCCGGGCGTGAAATAGAACTTCTCGTAGAACAACGGGTCGTCCGGAATGTGCATCTTGCGATACACGCCAAGCAGCGAACCGTCGGCATCGATGATCGCGGCTGTGTTGTGGTACAAGCCGGATGCGCGTTTCTCGAATAGCGACGCCACGATTACCACGCCGTGCTTCTTCGCGATTTTCTGAAACGCCCCGGTGCTTGGGCCAGGAATGGATTCCGCAAGTTTGAAGCATTCGTGATCCTCGGACTGGCAGAAGTATTGCGAGCGGAAAAGTTCTTGCGTGCAAATGATCTGGGCACCGTTCTTCGCGGCACGCTCGGTTGCGGCGAGGGTCTTCTTCAGGTTCTCCGCGGTGTTGGCAGAGCACGCGGTTTGGATGAGTCCGAGCTTTACCACGGACGAGGAATGGGAACGCTTCATCGAATCAGGACTGGCGGATGCGGACGGTGTCTTCCATCAACTGGGTTTTGCTCTTGAGCTGGTTCATGGCCGGGATGTTCTGCCCGAACAGCTCGCGAATGTATTTGCCGAGCG
>CAMLLE010000478.1 GCA_946480555.1 uncultured Verrucomicrobia subdivision 3 bacterium | reverse complement strand
GAACGCTGGTTTGGTTTCAGCGAGAACCATGGCGCCCGTGATCGCGCCGCAGATGGCAATCAGTACGGTACCGAAACACATCACCATCCGGAACCCTGCGTCCTGTCCTTTCGCTCCGGTGCCGAAACCGGCGATCAATCGTCCCGCCATGACCAGCAGCATGATCAACGTGAGAACGGAGGCGCGACCGAGCCACCACCAGTTGCGCGCGCCCGGAACGAAGATCGTCAGGAAGACCAGCGGCACGAGCCAGAACGCGATGCCCATCACGAGCTTTTCCATCAGTTCGACGTCCTTGCCTTCACCGGAATTGTGGCGCGAGCAAATGCTGAAGATTACGATGGTGATCACGGTCAGCACTGTTTCTGGCCCGATCAGGTAAGTTGCCCAGCGATTCATGGACGTGGTTGAGCAGGGGAGTTGTTGGCGGATTAAGCGACGGAGTTCTTCCAAGCGGCGTTCCAGTAAAACAACAGCCACGCACCCGCGTAAGCGATGGCGAACCACAGTACCGCGGCGTCATCGGCAATGATCTGCCAGATGCTGAGGCCAATCAGAATCACCGCCGCAACCGCGCCGGCATGGAGCAGTCCACGCACGTTTGGGAACAGCAATCCCGCCAGTAGCAGTGCAATGCCCATCAGCGGAAGGACGACGATAAGGGGGTTCGTGTCGGAGGCGCCAAACGATCTCCGAAAACCGCCGCCGATCATCGCAAGCAGCAGAAAACTGCCGCCAGCAAAGGCAGCCACGGAGATCAGGAACCAGCGCAGGGCGTTCACGATTGGTTTCTTTTGGGGATGTTAAAACTCAACCCGCGATTTGGTTGAAACCTTCATCACGGCTTCCTGGTTGAACTGGTCACAATACGCTTTGCGAATGACATCGATCTCGCGCTCGGTTTCCGCACCGGCCCGGTGAATCAGGATCAAAACTTTGGACGGTTCGCGATCGATTTCGCCGCTGCGATCGCGCCACTGGCCTTGCACGTCCATGACGCTCAGGCCAGCGGGAAACCGCGGTGTGACGTTCGCGTCCACGAACGCCTGCCATTCCGCAGCCGTGACAAGCGAGCCATCGGGCTTCGACATGCCGAAGTAGATTTCGCTGCGCACCCAATTGCGTCCGGTGGTTTGGCAGCCGCAGAGCAATCCAGCTACCGTCAGCGCGAGGAAAAACTTCTTCATGCGAGGGGCTCGTTCAATTCGGCCAGGCGAACTTCACGGATTTCGCGGCATCGGCGGTGCCGTCGAACTTGCGCAGCTGGACGAGCATTTCAATTTCAGACGGCTGGCCGTTCTGGACGTGAACGCGGAACTGGATGTTGCGTGCGTCGCCAGCGCTGGGATCGAAGCTGTAGCCCCATTGGAACCATGGCTTGCCCTGAGCGCTGGTGGAGCGGGCGTTGGATTTCATCATGGCCGGTTCGAACACGGCGCCCGCAGTTTGCGAGGAGCGGATGCGCACGCGCCAGTCGCCGGAGTCGCGGCTGGTTTCCTTGTAGGCGACAAAGGCGTAGTCGCAATTCAGAACGGCGTCATAGGCGTCCACGTAGGCGAGCGTTTCGTAAACAGTGGAGGAATCGGACGCGGGAGCTTCGATCAATTGTTTTTGGGTATTCATGTTTGGTTTGGTTTCGGTTGTGTGCGAGCCGTTCTAGCAGTTGCGTTCGAACTTCGACAATACGCCCCAAGGCGTAGATTGTCCGCGCGCCCGCCATGTGAAGGGCGACCAAAGTCCCGCGCGGCAGCCCCGGCCAGTCGCGCTCCCAGCTCATCGCATCCGCAGGAACTCGCGAATCCCGCCAATCGGAAAAACAAAAACAGCTGCGGCGCCGAACAGCATCAATCCCGCAGCAATGCCGCAACGGACCTTATGGCCCCAAACCGGGCCGGCAAAAATCTGCTTCGGATTGGCGGGCAGGTAAGACACGTCGAATCGGCCGCCTTCATCGAGTTTGCGCCAGACCTTGGAGTTTAGCTTCAGTTCGGTGTCGAGCTTTTCGCCAGCGGATGTGGTGTAGTTGAGGTGGACGAAGTAATCCTCGAGACCGCCCCAACTGGCAACGTCCGCCTTGCGCAGTTTCTTCACGACTTTCGCTTGCAAGGTGATGCCATCGCGCGCCAGGGCGACGGATGAATTCCAAAGCTTGTATCCTAAAAACAAGAACAACGCGCCAAAGGCGAGTCCGCCGAATCCAATCAGGACAGGAAAAAATCGGGAGCTGGTGGCCATGGGAATGCCCGGTTCTAGCGGGAGTCTGTCCCGCTGGCAAATGCAATTTCTCACCAGCAAAACCACTTTGCATCGGCCCCGTGCGTGTCTAATTTTTCGCGATGCAGAAACAGACCCTGACGCTGGGCCACTCGCCCGATCCCGATGACGCGTTCATGTTTTATGGGCTCGCGAAGGATTTGATTCCGACGCACGGCTATCGGTTCGAGCACATCCTTCAGGACATTCAGACGCTGAACGAGCGCGCCACGCGCGGGGAGTTGGACATCTCGGCCGTCAGCATTCATGCCTACGCCTACGTGAGTGACAAATATGCGTTGCTGCCAAGTGGCGCGAGCATGGGCGATGGCTACGGGCCGATGCTGGTGGCGAAACAGAAGTTTTCGAAGGACGAGATCGCACGAAAGAAGATTGCGGTCCCTGGAACAATGACGAGCGCATTCCTGGCGCTGCAATTGTGGCTCGGGAAGCGGGCGCGCGAATTCGATCATGTGGTGGTGCCGTTCGATCAAATCTTTCAATCGGTGCGATCTGGAGTGGCGGATGTCGGGCTGATTATTCACGAGGGGCAATTGACCTACCAAAACGAAGGGTTGGTGGTGTGCGAGGATTTGGGCGTGTGGTGGGGCAGGGAACAGGATGGTTTGCCGTTGCCGCTGGGTGGGAATGTCATTCACAAGCGGTTCGCGCCGGACGTGCGCCGGACGATTTCGGACATCCTCACGGCAAGCATTCAGTTCAGCCTCGATCATCGGCCGGAGGCGGTGCAACACGCGCTGCAATATGCGCGCGACATGGGACGTGACCTCGCGGACAAATTTGTCGGGATGTATGTGAATCACTGGACGCTTGATTACGGCGAGCGTGGGCGGGAATCGATCCGGCGCTTTTTGGGAATGGCACACGAACGCGGTTTGATTCCGCACCGGCAGGAATTGGAGTTCGTTGTATAATGTTGGGAATAACTTCAACAAAATCCCTTTGCCGTGGCCGTGACCGGCGATTACGGTTGGCCACCACTCGAAGGAACTGGAGTTGAGAGACGTTGCGGCATGAACGAACGGGATGTGAAAACATCTGCAACAGAATCCGGCGCCTCGGCGGGCGAGAGCGGGATCGTGGTGTTGCATGTGGACGACGATCCGAACGACACGGCTCTGCTCCAGGCCGCAAGCCGCAAAGC
>CAMLLE010000477.1 GCA_946480555.1 uncultured Verrucomicrobia subdivision 3 bacterium | reverse complement strand
GCGAACAAGTGGCGGACACGCGGCTGATTCCGGGCGATGCGGTGATTCGCGAGTTTGTCGGCGGCAGCACGATTCGAATCCCGCATAATGAATAGTTTCGTGTTCGGGTTTGGTGTACGCGTTAACTTAAAACCCGAGGCTCGAAGTTCGAAACGGAATCCCATTCGCTACTTCCCACTTTTGCCAAATGCGGTTGCCGTGCTAAATAAATCGCGTGTTCAGCTCAGATGACAACTCAGGTGGCAGCGGTGCACCGCGACCCTTCGGGCGTTTTTATCTTCAGGAATTGATCAACAGCGGCGGCATGGCGGACATCTGGCTTGCCACGGATTCCAAAAACAAGGCCTACGCGCTCCGGTTGATGCATGATCGCTATCGCTACAACCTGTTCGCGAAACGTCGGTTCCTGCGCGGCTGCGAAGTGTTGGCCACCATCCCTGACAGCGAATTCATCATCGGCTACGTCGAGCACGGCAAATTCAAAGGACAGCCGTATCTGGCGATGGAATACGTGGAAGCTGAAAACCTGAAGATCCTTTATGCGCGCAGCGACCAACTGCTGCTGGAAAACGTCGCCCAAATCCTGATCGACATGGCCTGCGCGTTGGAGCACATGCACGAGAACGGCTACATGCATCTCGATTTCAAACCCGAGAATGTGCTGGTGACCCGCAACGCCGGCGTGCGCCTGGTGGATTTCGATCTGGCGCAGCCCATCTCCGACAAGCCGATCAAGCTTTCGAAGAATCCCGGCACGCCCGCTTACATGGCGCCGGAGCAGTTGCAGGGACAACCGCTGACGCATCGCGTGGACATCTTTGCGTTTGGCGTCGCTGCATATGAATTGCTGACGAATCAGCAGCCGTTCCCCGGCGACACGCCATCGGAGATTCTCCGGCGGCAGCTGGACCGCTCCAGTTTCATGCCGCCGCGCCAGCACAATCCGGAACTGCCGGCGAATCTGGAAGCGGTGATTCTCAAATGCCTCGAGACAGACGTGGAGAAACGTTATCCGTTCATGAGCGTTCTGTCGCGGGATCTGAAAGCGGCGCTTTACGTTTGAGGCGTGCGGGGAAGGGAAAACACTCAACGATGAACCTTCAACGCTCAACATTCAGTGAACGTGTTGAATTGGCTTCGACCGCGTTCCGCCTGGCCTCTTTCTGAATCAAAGCGTGTTGACGGCGATTCAACTCGTCGCTCGTCGTCGTCCCTCGATTTTGGGATTTCGAGGACGAGGACGACGACGATCGATGCACGATGCTCCGGCTTTCGGTCGCGTTCCTACATCAAATGATGGATGTCTCCGGGCTTGTCGTGGCGGGCCGTCTGTGAATACTTCCGCGGATGAGATCCTCCGTCGCGCTTCTGGTTTTTCTGGGCTTTGTCGCGCAACTTCTGGCCGCGCCAGCCGAAGCGAAGATCGATCGTGAAGCTCTGGTGAAGCGGCATCAGCCCACGCTCAAACGTTTTGATCCGGACAATCCGCTTTCAGTCGGCAACGGTGAGTTCGCTTTCACGGTTGACGTCACGGGCTTGCAGACGTTCCCCGATGCGTTCACGAACACCACACCGCTCGGCACACTGTCGCAATGGGGCTGGCATTCGTTTCCGAATCCGAACGGCTGGAGCCAGGAAAAATTCCAGCAGAAGGAGTTCGAAGTCTTCGGCCGCATGGTGCCTTACAACGACGTTCCGCGGAACGTCCAGACGCCAGAGGTTCGCTGGCTCCGCGGCAACCCGCATCGTCTGCATCTCGGGAACATCGGGCTGGTTCTCACGCGCAAAGACGGCGCTGCGGCGCGACCCGACGACTTGTCAAACATCGAGCAAACACTCGATCTGTGGGAAGGAATCATTCGCAGCCGATTCGATTTCGAAGGGGAAACCGTCGAGGTCGAAACGGTGTGTCATCCCAAGCTGGATGCCGTGGCCATGCGGGTGAAGTCGCCGCTCGTTCGTGCCGGGTTGCTGCAATTGCAGGTGCGCTTTCCGTACGGAATGGGCTCAACAATGACCGCGGATTGGACCCAGCCAGACGCGCATCAGACCACGTTTGAAGAGAAAGGCTCGAACGGTGGCGTTTTCCGGCGGAAGCTCGACAGCGACCAATATTCCGCCACAGCTACCTGGAGTTCTGGCGCGAAGTTGCAGGAAGTTTCGAAGCATCGCTTCGTCCTCACGCCGCGGAAGCTTAACGGCGGATTTGAGTTCGTAGTTTTGTTTGAGTCGAAGACGAGCGGGATGGAAGGTCCGGAGTTCTCCGACGTCAAGCGCGCTGCTGCAAAGCACTGGGAGAATTTCTGGAACACGGGCGCCGCAATCGAACTCGCTGGCAGCGAAGATCCGCGATGGCGCGAACTTGAACGCCGCATCGTGCTGTCGCAGTACCTGACTGCGATTCAATGTGCTGGATCACTGCCGCCTCAAGAGACCGGGCTCACCTATAATTCCTGGGAAGGGAAGTTCCATTTGGAAATGCACTTCTGGCATTCAGCACAATTCGCGTTGTGGAATCGCCTGCCGTTGCTGGACCGCAGTCTGGACTACTACCGCAACACGCTCGCGGTCGCGATCAGCAACGCGCAGCGCCAGGGCTACACCGGCGCGCGGTGGTCCAAGATGACCGATCCCAGTGGCGTCGATTCGCCTTCGCCGATTGGCCCGTTCCTGATCTGGCAGCAGCCGCATCCGATCCTGTACGCCGAGTTGGTCTATCGCGAACGGCCCACCAAGGAGACGCTCGAACGTTTCAAAAACGTGATCCAGGAGAGCGCGGAATTCATGGCGTCGTATGCGGAATGGGAGACGAACGGAAGCCGTTTCGTGCTGGGCCCGGTGCTGCAGTGCGCGCAGGAGATTTTTCCCAAGGACAAAACACTGAACCCAACCTTCGAGCTGACTTATTGGCGTTGGGGGCTGGAAGCGGCGCAGACGTGGCGCGAGCGGCTCGGCTTGGAGCGGGAATCGCAGTGGGACTTCGTCCTCCACCGGCTGGCGCCGCTGCCAATCGAGGAAAACAAATACCTCTTCGCAGAAACGGCGACTGGCACTTACACGGACAGTCGCTGGACGGACGATCATCCCAGTGTGACGGCGGCGTTCGGGATGTTGCCGGGACCGGGAATCGATCGCGAAACGATGCGGCGCACGTTGCATTGGATTTGGGACAACTGGAACTGGCCGGACACGTGGGGCTGGGATTACGGGATGCTGGCAATGTGCGCGGCGCGACTGGGCGAACCGGAACGAGCGATTGACGCCTTACTCCTGAACACGCCGAAAAACCAGATGGGCTTGAACGGTCACAATTACCAGCGCCCTGGACTCACGATTTATCTGCCGGGCAACGGTGCGTTGCTTTACGCGGTCGGGATGATGGCGGGCGGCTGGGATGGCGTGCCCGCGGTGAATTCGCCCGGCTTTCCGC
>CAMLLE010000476.1 GCA_946480555.1 uncultured Verrucomicrobia subdivision 3 bacterium | reverse complement strand
TCCTGAAGCAGTGGGATCGGTTCAAACATTACCCGTGGGGAATTCTCGCGCATTCCACGCACGTGCGCGGGATCGGTGCGTTTGAGAATGGCGTGGAAAAATGCCGGATCCAGGTGACCCTCGCCACCGGCATTCCCGAAGCGATCTGCCGCAAGATCAATCTCGGCTATCGCGATCCGAAGAGCATTCGCGTCGAGGATTTCGCCAATCGTGAGGATGAGGGAATCCTCTACGTGCCCAAGGCGGGCGAGATGTTATATCACTTGAAACAGCAGCCGCGCTGGGCGGGTGGCAAATAACGGGGAGTACCCGACAAAATCGAAGCAGAGTCACACTTGGTGTTCCATTATCACGTGCGCCCATGATTTGGTTGAAGCAAATGTCGGAAACGCAGCCGGTGGCCTGGGCTGTCCTGGTGTTGATGCTGGTGGCCGTGGCCGGGCTCGCGCTTTCCAGCCTCAAGGTGAAGGGCGTCGGCCTGGGGATCGCCGGCGTTCTCTTTGCCGGAATCCTCTTCGGCCACTACGGCTTTCACATTGACGAGCACATTCTGGAATTCGTCCGCGAATTCGGGCTCATCCTTTTTGTCTTCACCATCGGTCTTCAACTCGGCCCAGGCTTCTTCGCTTCGCTGCGCAAATCTGGATTGAAGCTGAACCTGCTTGCCGCGGCAGTGGTGATCATGGGTGCTGGCATTGCGGTGGGCATCGCACTCCTCAGCGGTGTGGACATCGTCGCCGCGCTCGGCTTGTTCTCCGGTGCCACCACGAACACGCCTTCGCTCGGCGCCACGCAAACGATGCTGAAAACGTTTGGCGAAGCTTACGCAGACAAAGCGGGCATTCCTGCGCTGGCGTACGCTGTGGCGTATCCGGGCGGCGTGTTTGGCATCATCACGGTGCTGCTGTTGCTTCGGTTCGCCTTTCGTGTGAATCCCGAAAAGGAGGCGGAATTGTTTCGCGCCGAGGAACGCAGCGGCGTCGAACCGCTCGAACGGATGAATCTCGTCGTCGAGAACGCCAACGTGGAGAATCTCACAATCGGCAAACTGCCCGGGCGCGAAGGCGTGGTGGTGTCACGCATCAAACGGGTGGACGCTGCAGAAGTCGAAACCGCCACTGAACAAACGGTGCTGCACAAGGGCGACATCATCCTGGCGGTCGGCACGCGCAAATCACTGGAGCAATTCCGGGTGGTGATCGGCCGCGAAAGCGAAGTGAATCTGTTCAAGGTTCCGAGCCGCGTCGGCTGGCGCCGCATGATCGTCACCAACAAGGAAGTGCTGGGCAAAACGCTGGGACAGTTGAACCTCGACTACACCTACGGCGTCGCCGTGACGCGCGTGTTGCGCGCGGACATCGAAATGACCGCCGTGCCGGAATTGAAGCTTCAGTTTGGCGATACGGTTCAAGTTGTCGGAGACGAACAGGCCATGACAAAAGTCGGCCAGGCCCTCGGCAATTCCACGCGCTCGCTCAATGAGACACATTTCATTCCGATCTTCATCGGCATCGCGCTGGGTGTGCTCGTCGGTACGCTGCCGATCGCGATTCCAAACATGCCTGTGCCGGTTCGTCTGGGCATTGCTGGCGGGCCGCTGATCCTGGCGATCATTCTCAGCCGGCTCGGCCGCATCGGCCCGCTCCTTTGGTACATGCCAGCGAATGCGAACCTGGCGTTTCGCGAGTTGGGAATCGTGTTGTTCCTCGCGTGCGTCGGATTGAAAGCCGGCGGAAAATTCTTTTCAACCGTGTTTACGAGCGAAGGCTTGCACTGGCTCATCGGTGGGTTTGCGATCACCGTGATTCCAATTCTGATCATCGGTCTGATCGCCCGGCTGGTGCTGAAACTGAACTTCACCGTGATCAGCGGCCTGCTGGCCGGCAGCATGACCGATCCGCCTGCATTGGCGTTTGCCAACGCCGTCAGCCGGTCCGATGCGCCGTCGGTCGCCTACGCGACGGTATATCCGCTGACGATGCTGCTGCGCATTGTCGCCGTGCAAGTGCTGGTGCTGCTTTTCTGCCGGTGAACATCGGCGGCATGGCAGAAGCGGGGATGTCGCGCGGCTGAGCCGGACGATCCGGAAGACGAGTCACAGCAGGCTTTGCTCCGCCCGGCAGGTCGTGCAGCCCCATTTCCCGATTCAAGATCGCCGCAGCTTCGCATTCGCGTTCGCAATCACCTTCAGCGTGCTCGTGTCATCATGGTAAACCGAGTTCAGGCCCTGAGGTTCGCAGAACGGATCGCCCATCAGGCTTGCGGCCGTGTAACCGGAGCTGGAGTTCGCGCGGCCTTCGCCGCCCCACGCCCAGAAATTCGCTCCCTGAAGCGCCCGGCCCGCAGCGCAGGATTCCGCCACTTGATTGAACATGCGTTCGAAATAGGCGTCGCGCGCGGCTGTGGAAGTTCCCGGTTCATAGCGTTCGTGATCGCGCGGCAGCCCGAATTCCTCCAGCACCAGCGGCTTTCTCAGATTGTCGGTCGCCAATCGCGTGTGCATTTCCACATGATCGCGTGCCTTCGTGGCCGCTTCCTCAAACTCTGGTCCGAGTTGCGCCACCTTCAGCCAGCCCCAATTCTTCAACCACATGTGGACGGTGACGTAATCGACGGCGGCCGATCCATGAACGCGCAGGAAGGCATCCTCCTTCTGCAAGCAACCCCAGACGCCTTCCGAGCCGGTGCAAACCAGCTGTCGCGGCGCGCGTTCCTTGATGAATCGTGAAGTGCGATCCACCCACTGTGCGAATAGCGGTACGCGTTCCGCCGCATCGTCGGTCCCGGGCCGCGGCTCATTCGCCAGTTCCCACGTCATGATGGTTGGATCCTCCGAATACGCGCGCCCGTTCACAGTATTTCGGCGATTGATCAACTTCGCGGCGTAATTGAGATACAACTCGTTCGCTGCCGCCGTGTCATAGAGTTGGGCGGACATCTGCATGAACGCGCGCCAGTCGCCTGCCGCGACGGTTGGCAAATCGGGGTCTGGAATCGCGCGATTCGTGGCCCAATTTACGTATTGCGCGAAGCCGCCGGACCATTGCCAGAAGTTGGAAAGGAACAGGATGGCCCGCATGTCGCGTCGCGCCATTTCTGCGAGGCAGAAGTCCAGTCCGCGCAGGAGCTCTTCGTCGTAATCATCCGCGCTGCGACGAATGCCGCGCGCGATGGCGCCGGCAAGTTTGGATGCTTCAGAACCCGCCAGCAGGCGCACGTTCGTGGCGCCGATGTGCTGCAGCTGATCCAATTCACGCCCGAGCCGTTCGCGGCCGCCTGCCAACCCGGCCTCTCCGAGATAACAGCCGAACCACATGTTCGCTCCGACAAAACGGTATGGACGTTCGCGTAGCATGAAGACTCCGTTCTGAACCCTTACGAATTCGGAGCCGCCAATCCGACCTGGAACGGAGCGAACCCGGCAGCCGGCAGCCAGCAGCGGAAGGCCGAG
>CAMLLE010000475.1 GCA_946480555.1 uncultured Verrucomicrobia subdivision 3 bacterium | reverse complement strand
ATCGCGGACCGTAACCACGACTGTGCCCAGACCATTCATCGTGATGTTCGCCTCGCGCAATTCGTTCTGCGAACTGATCGTCGCCGTCGTGGAACCGCGATCGCCCGTACTGCTGTCGGTGGCCGTCACGGTGTAACCGCCCAACGGCAGAAGATCGAACCGGAATTCACCATTCGGCCCGCTGTTGGTCTGCAGACCCGACGGCGAGACGCGGACCTGAACTCCCGCCAGCGGCGTCACTCCATCAGCACGAAACACCAGGCCCGTGATGCTTCCCGACGAAGCCACCACGATGTTGTTTGTGTTGCGCTGGTTGTTGCTCAGGATCGTGCCGTTGGTGTGGCCGGCCAATCCGGAACCGGGCGCCTGCGCCGTGATGAAATAGGTTCCGATCAGCACATTCGAAAAAGCGTACCGGCCGGCACCGTCGGAAGTTGTCTTGGTATGTCCGCCAAAAACACTGCCGCTGCTCAGGCTCAGGAACGCATTGGCCACCGGATTCAAGGAGCCATCACGCACCACGCCCACGACCTGCCCCGCGCCAAGGTAGCCGATGTCGTTCACGTTCACCTGCGCCGTGGCTGAGATATCGCCGCTGCTGCGACCGCGATTTCCAGCCGCATCGCTGGCATCCACGTTGTAGCCGCCGATTCCAACGAAATCGAAGTTGTAGCGACCGAGCGGATCCGTGGCGACCTGTTGAGAACCATTTCCGGAGTAAGCGACGGTCGCACCGGCCCCAACTGGAGTTGTGTTGTCGCGCCCGAAGACGGTTCCACGAACCGTGCCGAACGGCCCGAGCTGAACATTGATCACCGCCGAACTGTTGAGCGGGAGCGTTCCCAATGAACGTCCGCGCAATCCGGTCCGGAAATCGCGCGCCGTGACAATCAGATTTCCCGCCGTCATGTTATTGACGCGATACTGCCCCACGCCGTTCGCAGTCGCCGTGCGCACATCGGCACCGGCCGTGACTGTGACCAGCGCGCCCGCGACCGGCATTCCGAATGGATCGGTGACCACACCTGCAACTGTTCCCGCATTCAATCCAATCTGAATGTTTCCAACCGAAGTCAGCCCACCTGCGACTGGATTGATTGGAATTGAAGCGCCATCCAGAATCTGGCCCGCGCGAACAATCTGGGCGGCGACGGTCAACGGTCCGAACTCCGTCGGCACATTGGCAATGGTGAAGAAGCCGGATGCGTCGGTGTTCACCGTGATTCGATCGAACAACGTAACCGCCGCACCTGAAACTGGAGCCGAGGCCGTATCGAGCACGCGGCCTTCAACCGTCGTCGTGGGATTTGCATTCGTCAGGCTCAAGCCAAGCTGCACTTCGAGTCCGTCCGCAATGCCATCCGAATCCGTGTCGCCCGCCGTCGGATTGCTGCCGCGCAAAACTTCCTGGCCGTCGGTCAATCCATCTGCGTCGCTGTCCGCGAGCAGGACGTTCGTGCCGCCGGCGATTTCCTGGCCGTCGAGCAATCCGTCGCCATCCGTGTCCACGGCTCGTGGATTTGCGCCCGCCAGAAACTCCTGAAGGTTGGTCAATCCGTCGCCATCCGTATCCTGGCCCGCATCGCTCGCGTCGTTCGGATTCAGGTTGTTCGCGGTTTCATATTCATCGGTGATGCCATCGTTGTCCGCGTCGTTGGGGATGAGCATCGTCAACTGGATCGCCGTTTGAACGCCTTCATTGATCGCCTGAATGATCACATTGCCGCGAGCCACCGCCGTCACGAGTCCGTTCGGAGTAACTGTCGCAATGTTGGGATTGCTGGAAATCCAGAGCGTTCCTTCATCTGGTCCCGGCGCATTGGTGCTCGTGCCGTTGGCGAAACTGACCGTTGCGGTGATTTGCACGGTCTGGCCTTTGGAGTTGAGCGTCGTCACCGGGGCGCTCACCGCGATGGAAATGGGCAGAGGCGAAATCTGCCCGTAGCGAATCGGGCTGATGTTCGAAGGGCCGTTTGGATTCAGCTGGAAGTAATCCGACTGTCCCACAGTGGTCACGCCGTTGTTGATGCAGGTGACGCGCACGCGGAAATAACCGAGCTGGTACGGCACGTTGGGAATGGCGATCGTGCCGCCCGGCCCAAGCTGCGCCGTCCGGTTCAGCACCGTCGCCGTGCAGTTGCCGTCCTGCGCCTGCGCGGATGGCGTGGCGAGTGTGAACAGAACCAGCAGCCAGGTGGCGATCAGAAGCCCGAGCCACAACGCCTGGGGTTTTCGCCCTCGAGGCGGGGATATTGGACGGAAGGTATTCATAACCGTTTCGTGTGTTCAGGTTTCGCGGCAGCGTTCATTGATATTCAGGTTCGTTCTTCACTCGCTCCCAGAAGCTCTTTGCCTCCTGAATCTGAGCCGGGGAGCAGCGCGGCACGAAGACAAGACTGATGGGTCCGGCTTCACGGTTCTGGAAATGATGGATGAAATGGCAGGCCACATCGGCATAGCGCCAGGGCGGATCGACCCGGTGACCGGGCATCGGCGGGTAATCGGTCCGGTCCAGCCAGGCAGCGAGATGCTTGAGCACCCGCGGGGAACGGCTTTGAGCGAAGACGTCAAGGGCTTCTCGAAGACGCGAGAAGTCATTGGTCACCGTCACCTGCGCCGCATAACGGGAAAGCGTTTCGTTGTCTCGCAGTCGGATGAGGCTCGCATCCAGGCTTCTGGCCGTGGATTCATTGATATGCTCCAGGCGCAGCTTGTCCTTGATGATCGGGACCGCATTGGACGCGTTCCCCGCAGCCAACACTTCGCCATATGCAGCAACCGCTTTGAGCGATTCACGTTCGAGCCTGAGCAAGTCGATGACCGGCTTTGGGTTCTCGCCGACCGCTTTCACCAACTCCACGTTCCGTGGCAGCACTTCGGCAAGAAATCCCTTCTTGCTCGACAGGCCGGCCTCGGAGATTCGTTCCAGCAATGCCAGGTAATCGCTTGCGCGCAGCAAATCAGACATCCCGTCCCGGGCCAGCCGAGCAGTCTCAATGGCTCCTTCCTGCTCCATGTCGATCTCCTTCACCACGTCCGCCAGCTTGAACGGTTCTTGTTTGAATTCCTCACGCACCAGGGCGCGGCGTTGAAAGCTCGGCACGTTGGAGACCGCGACGTTGCGGACAAACTCAGCCGTTGCCGCGGCATAACCCGGCACGGCTCCAGCCAGCGTCAGAATCAACGCGGCGAGAAGCCAGTTCTTCCGGCAACTCCGTTTTCGATCTGGATTGTTCGGATTCATGAAATTCTTGCGATCAGTGAGGATATCCACCGGCTCCTGTTCGCCCCGTGATCCCGTCCTCCACGTTGATGTCGCGCGGTGCCGGACCCGAGTTCGCATGCATCAGTTCAGTAGAACGCGTTTCATCCATGTCGGTGTCGCCGTCGTCGGCAGCACCCATAAAGTCGCCACCGATGTTGAATGCGTGACCCAGTTCATGCGCGACGGT
>CAMLLE010000474.1 GCA_946480555.1 uncultured Verrucomicrobia subdivision 3 bacterium | reverse complement strand
TCGTCCTCCGCTGGTGGAATACTGCAAGCTCGCTTGATTTGCCGTGAGCGCCTGTTAGCTTCCGCGGCCAGCGGGAACGCCCGCCGTTTTGACGTGATTCATCCAACTGCATTGGTTCATCCCGGAGCGAAGCTTGATCCTTCAGTTCAAGTCGGCCCTTACGCAATCATCCAGGAATACGTGACGCTCGGACCGGACTGCGTTGTCGGTCCACATGTGGTGATTGCAGGTGTGACCGCCATTGGGGCACGCAATCGTTTCCATGCCGGTTGCGTGATCGGTGACGCTCCCCAGGATCTGAAATATCGCGATGAGCCTACGCGCCTCGTGATTGGCGATGACAACGTCTTTCGCGAACACGTCACCGTGCATCGCGCAACGAAACCCGGCGAGCAAACGACAGTGGGTTCGAACAACTTCGTCATGGCCAACGCGCATATCGGCCACAATTGCGAAGTGGGCAATCACGTGATCATTGCCAACGGCGCATTGCTCGCGGGACACGTGACGGTGCAGGACCGCGTGTTCATCTCCGGCAATTGCCTGATCCACCAGTTCACGCGCGTCGGCACGCTGGCCATGATGCAGGGCGGCGCAGCGATTAGCAAAGACCTGCCGCCGTTCACCGTCGCCCTGAAACAGAATGAAATCTGCGGATTGAATGTGGTGGGGTTGCGGAGAGCCGGGGTGACATCGGCTGAACGCCTGGAATTGAAGCGGCTGTATCACGCGATTTTCCGCGCGGGCAGGAATTTGCGCGAGGCCGTTTCTGCGGCTGCGGCCAGTGCGCAAGGTGAAGCCGGGCGGGCATTTGTGAGCTTCATCAGCCAGGCCCGGCGCGGCGTTTGTACGGATGTTGGGGGCAACCGCAAATCCAGTCACGCAGATGCTTCAGAAATCGGGGAATAGCTTTTGACCTCGGCGCCATCGTGGGCTAGTCTGCCCGGCGAAAATGCGTTTTAGTTTCAGCCAGTTCCAAGGGAGTGCCGCGGTTGCCGCCAAGCTGACGGTTTGCCTGATCGCCGGGCTCTCATGCTGCCGTGTGCTGGCTTCCGAGGCGCCTGCCGCGTCCGAACCTTCGCTTTCCATTTTTGCTCCTGCGCAGGAACAGGCTGCCGAGTCCGATGCAAAACCTGCCCGCCGGGATTTCGACCTGCCGGACCGTCCCGATTCCATCGGCGATCTGTTCGGGGGCAACCGTGGCGCACGCAGCGCCCCCATGCCGCGTCCACGCCCGCAACCTCAGCGCAAGCAGCGCAGCATTCTGGACGATCCGGGTAATTGGGGCTTCATCACCACGGAAGACGTGGTTCAGGAATATACTTCCAGAGGAAAAGACAAAACGCCGCTGATCATGCCTGATGGGCGGGACTGGAATTCTCTTTCGCCGGTCGAGCGTTACTACGAACGCCAGATGCGCGGCCGAAGCGCGGCTTCGAGCGATTCCGGCGCGGATGCTCCCACGTTTGGAAGCTCCTTCAATTTCAATGAGTTTTCTCCGGCGATCTTTTCCGCTCCGCCGGATCATTCCATGCGGCCCAGCCTGCCGGGCGCCTTGACTCAGCCCACGCAAAACGAGGCACTGTCAGACTTGCTTGGTTTCCGCAGGAACCCTTTCACACCCGAGGCCATTCGCCAACGGGAAGCGAACCATTCGCACATGGAAGCCTTCCGGCGCGCACTCGATGTGCAGCCGCATCAGCCAGTGGCGGCCGCTGCGCCGACGCCCACGGCTCAAGGATTCAACCCCGCGGTGCAGAATTCGTTGAACAATCCTTTCGGCCTGAGCGCTGGAGCGGGAAATCCTTATTTGAGTTCCGTCACTCCCAGCTCGCCCGAGGCTCCGCGCGCGCCCACTGCGCCGCTCGCTCCCAGCCAGTTCGATACCTCCGCGCAGCAATCGCCCTCGCGCCTCCTGCCAACGCGTCCCGACTTTTCGCTGCCGCAACGGCGCTTCTAATCAGTCCCAGCTGAGCGCGGAAACCAGTTCGCCCGCAGCAATCGAAGTCCCCGGTTTCATATCGAGCAACGCGTTCGATGCCGCCAGCGAACTTAGTGCGTGCGATGCCTGCATTCCCGCTGAGTGGATTTCGCCGCCAGGCGTGACGCGCACGCGCACAAAGTGACGGCGGCTTCCCGGATTCGAGAGTGTCTGCGCCAATTCTCCGCGAACCAGACGCAGGCCCGTTTCCGCAGCACCTTGCCAGTGCAGCAAAGCCGGGCGAACCAACAGGAGGAACGTCACGAACGCGGAAACCGGATTTCCTGGCAGTCCGAATAAATACTTCGATCCCAGCTGCCCGAACACAAACGGGCGGCCAGGCTTGATCGCCACCTTCCAGAAATCCAGCTTGCCACCCAGCGATTCAAATGCACTTCTCACAAAATCCATTTCCCCGACGGACACACCGCCGCAAGTGATGACAATGTCGCTTTGCGCAAAGGCCGCTTCCAAGGCCGCGCGAGTCGATCCGGGATCGTCCTTTACGATCGAAAGCATATCTGGAACTCCGCCGACCGCGCGAACCAGCGGCGCAAGTGCGGCGCGATTGCTTTCGTAAATCTGACCGGGCTCAAGCGGCCCGCCCGCTTCACGCAGTTCCGTTCCAGTCGCCAGCAGACCGACGTGCGGCAACTTCGCGACTGCCACTTCACTCACGCCTGTTGCTGCCAGCAACGTGCCTCGGCTTGCGGTCAGCTTCTCACCCGGCTTTAAGATTATGGCATCGCGTTTCACATCTTCGCCTGCGAATCGAACGTTCTCCCAGGGCTTCGCGGAATCGAGAATGCAAATCGTGTCTGGATCGGCGGGATCAACGCGCGTGTCTTCCTGCATCACGACTGCATCGCTGCCGGACGGCAGAGCTGACCCGGTGAAAACGCGAACGGCTTCACCGGAGTTCATCGATACGCCGGGCTGTTGTCCGGCCGCGATGCGTCCCACGAGTCGAACCTTCACTGGCGTTTGCGCAATTGCGTTTGCCACATCGGCGGCGCGAACGGCATAGCCATCCATGGAGGAGTTGTCGAAGGGGGGAAGGTTGATCTGGGCGCGAACCTCACCGGTGGCGAAGCGACCATGTGCTTCAGCAATCGGCACGGTCTCAGACTTCACGGCTGGCAACTGAGACAATATCCGCGCCACGGCATCTTCAAGTTCGAGCATGCCGCGAATCTAAGGTGGAGTTGAGAGGAAGTTCAACCAAACGAAACGAACCTGGAATGCGCGACAGGCTGAATTCGGAAGGCAAGCTACGCGCCCAAACTCAGCGATGCCCTCCAGATCCGATCCAGGTCAGCCCCATCTGTGTTCAATCCGTGTTTCATCTGTGGCTCAGATGTTTTTATTCCAGCGACCGAGTGAACACAGATGAAACACCTATCAGAGACGTGTAACTCGTCCCTCCAAGGTGATCAGTGCGCAGAAGTGAGCACGAGCACTTGTTCCAGCGTGG
>CAMLLE010000473.1 GCA_946480555.1 uncultured Verrucomicrobia subdivision 3 bacterium | reverse complement strand
CGGGAGGCCGTGAATGATCGGCAGCCTGCTCAGCCGCGCCCGTGCAAGCCGGTGCGAAATCAACTTGGAAAAAATCTCTGCGCTCTTTGCGTTCCTTGCGGTTACACCACTTTCACGCCTTCCTTCTGCGGTGGATTGCCCGCATCAGCCGCCTGCAATCGCCACTCGGAATCCTGGCGCAAATACACCGTCTGACTCGGGAACGCGAAGCTGATGCCCTCCGCATCGAACCGTTCCTTGATTTTCAGGTTCATCTCCTGCATCCCGGCGAGATACTCTTTGAAATTCGTATTCTTCCACCAATGAATCACGAAGATGTTCAACGCAGAATCGGCAAAGCGGTTGAAACTGATCCAGATGTCGTGGGTCATGGAATGCCCGCGGTAAACCTCCTCCAGAATCTGCGCGGCACGGCGAATTTTCTCCGGCGGCGTGTCGTAGGTGATGCCGATGTTGATCTCGGTCTTGATGTTCGGCCGCAGGGTGATGTTGGTGATGGTGGCGTTGCCCATTGTCTTGTTCGGGACTGTAATCAGATGCCCGTCCGGATTGCGCAGGCGCGTGCTGCGCAGGCCGATGCTTTCCACCACCCCCTTCGTGGTCGCATCCAGCTGGACGAAATCGCCAATGCGAAATGGCTTGTCCACAAAGACGGACACCGCGCCGAAGAGATTCGCCAGGGTGTCCTGCGCCGCGAGGCCGATCGCCAGTCCGCCGATGGACAGCGAGGCAATGGCGGCGGTGATATTCACGCCGATGTTGTCCAGCGTGACCAGCGCGGCGACCACGATGATGAATACTTTGAGGCTCTTCCGGATGATCGGGAACAACTGTTCATCGAATGCCTTGTCGGATTCGGCCCGTGTGCGCTGACGCCAATAGCCCATCAAAAGGTCGATGAACTTCAACACCATGTAGGTCAGCGAAATGGCGACGATGATCGCGAATCCCTTGGAGAGGACTTTTTGAACGAGCAGCGGCCAGTTGAAGACGTCGAGCCCGATGCGCAGCAGGATGATGAACGAGACGATCTTCACCGGGCCGTTGAGCAGATCGAGCAGCAGATCATCGAAGGTGGTCGCAGTTTTCGCCGCCCAACGCTTGAGCCAGATGCGTGTCAGGAAATCCAGGAACTTGGAAACGTAGAACGCGAGAAAGATGTAGATGAGCGAGAAGATGTATTTCCAGAGTTCGTTGCCCCAGAGCTGCGCACGCAGGAAGGGGAAATGCCCGGCCAGTTGTTGAACCCAGCCCGGCGCGCCAAAGGTGCGGGCGACACTGATGTCGATGGCTTCGGATTCCACGGCATCGCCGGTGTTCGGCACCAGGCGCGCGCGCATGGAGTAAACGCCGGCGGGAACGTTGCTCCACGTTTGCGAGAAGGGCGGGACTTCATCCTCGGCGATGACCCGGTTTTCGGCCAGAAACTCGACGCGACGGATGCCGTTGGTGGAATCGGTATCTGCGCGGAGAGTGATGTTCGCGCCCGCGGGGAACCGGGATTCGTTGGCGGGTTCGATGAGTTGTATTTTCGCCGCGGCACCTTGCGCGGCGGCATTCCAGACGCACCATCCAACAAAAGCCACGAGCGCCAACAAGTACAGGCGCAAACCTGAGTTCCTAAAAAAGTTCATGCGCGAAAAAGAAACCTGCATCCAAACCGGAGACAAGTTTTTTGATGTAACGCCGGGAATTGGAAACTGGAGACACGGATGGCCTGGTTCTCTGTCGAGAGCCGAAGCGCGGGGCGTGCTACTTCTTCCGCACGTCGCGGCGCGGCGTTGTTTGCAGCGCGCGCATTTCGATCAGCCGCCGCAATTGGCGCAAATCCTCCGCCAGTTTCTTCAAAGCCGCACTGCTATCCGCCGCCATCGTTGTGAGATTGATGCTCTCTTTCATCGAACGAACGCAGGGTCCGGAAATCGCACGCCCAAACCAATGGGGAACAAACCCCAAAACGGTTTTCGCCACAGATGAAACACAGAGCGGAAACCCGCAGATGACGCAGATCAGCGCGGGTTTTTATCGGCGCAAATCTGTGAAATCTGCGGACGCCAAGCGGTTATCAGGAGAAGTTTCCGAACCGCGGAGACGCGGAGACGCGGAGCAATCGAAAGAGGCTTTCCTCCGCGCCTCTGCGCCTCCGCGGTGAGATGCCGGAAATGAATCAGAGAAACGCGGTAGGCCCGAAATTCGAAATCCGAAACCCAAAACCCGAAACTCAAACCGATCCCGACGACCGGTTGCATTTCCGAAGTCTGCCATTAATCTCGCGGCATGACGAAGCCAGAGAAAGCGCCGGTCGATCCCGAATTGCGGCGCAGGATTCATGACCTGATCGCTTACAAGGGCGGGGGACACAATGAGGAGAGCGTTACGGACATCATCGAAAGCGCGCTCAAACTGCTGCGGGACGTCGAGGACAGTGGCGATGTTCGCGTGATTCAGACCGCGATTCGGGAGCTGCGCTACGCTTTCAAGCTGTTTGCGCCTTACGCTCACACGCGCAAGGTCACGATCTTCGGTTCCGCGCGGACGCAGCCGGCCAAGCTGGAATACCAGCAGGCGCTGGAATTCGGCCGCAAAATCGCCGAGGCCGGTTTCATGGTCATCACTGGCGCTGGCGGCGGCATCATGCACGCGGGCCATGAAGGTGCCGGGCCGGAGAAAAGTTTTGGCGCGAACATCCGTCTGCCTTGGGAACAGGGCGCGAATCCGGTCATCAAAGAGGACAAGAAGCTCGTCACATTCAAATACTTCTTCACTCGCAAGCTGATCTTCATCCGGCATTCGGACGCGATTGCGCTGTTCCCCGGCGGTTTTGGGACCATGGACGAAGGTTACGAGGCGTTGACGCTGATGCAGACCGGCAAGAGCCAGCTCATGCCGCTGGTGCTGGTGGACCGGCCGGGCGGGACATACTGGAAAACGTGGGACAAACACATCCGCGAACATCTGTTGCGCGATCAGCTGATTTCGCCCGACGATCTCAACCTGTATCGCATCACTGACAACACGGATGAAGCGGTGAAGATCATCACCCGATTCTACCGGAACTTCCATTCCAGCCGGTTCGTGAAGGAGTTGTTTGTCATCCGGCTCAAACACGCGCCGACGGAAACCGCGATCGAGGCGATGAACGAGGATTTTGCCGACATCATCAATGGCCCGCCGATTCGCATCACAGCGCCGACGCCGGAGGAGGTTGAGGATGATGACGAGGTGCATTTGCCGCGAATTGCGTTTGGGTTCAACCGCCGCGACTACGGGCGGCTGCGGCAGTTGATCGACGTGCTGAACAGCCTGTAAGCGGCGACACAGAAAACGGGCCCCACCTTATGCTTTCGCTCCTGCCGGGGCTCTCGTTTCTTCCGAACTTTTCCTACGGCCCCGCCGTGGGCTACGTTCTGAGCCGGAACGATGCAATTGAATACCCGTTTGTGAATGAGGCGTTCGTCCTCAGAACGGTG
>CAMLLE010000472.1 GCA_946480555.1 uncultured Verrucomicrobia subdivision 3 bacterium | reverse complement strand
AAACGAACTGAAAGCCGTCAACGCCTTGCCGGATGACATAATTTCCCGGCGAATCTTCATCGCGCATCTGGCCGCCCAGCGGGAGGTTTGAATTCAGATCTGCGTTCGCACGGACTACTTTGGCTGCAATCTCTCTGGCTTCGGCCAATGTTAACGGCTTCCGTTTGTCAAATTCGTCCGTTACGAGTACACCCATCGTTCGTGATGCAATTCTGGTTCGGTGTTCTGGGCGCGTTTCCGTTTGGACCGCAATCTTCGGAACCCAGAGAAAGACACCGGTCCACACTACGACCGAGATGGCTCCATAGCCGAGAAGCAGAACCGCCGGATTTGACTCGAACCTCCGCCATGCTCCGGTAATCAACGCGGCGACCAGGCAGAGGGAAGCTATTCCCGTTGCGAAGCTGGCAGCTGTCACGGCCGCCCCTTTGTGGCTGAACACCTGCTTGCGGCCTTCCTTGAAAGGTTTCCATTCCAGCCAAACGTCCTTCTGCATTTGGACGGGATTCAGGCTCGCGGAAAGGCGAGTGACAACTTCGCCTGGTTTGATCCATTCCTTCAACGCGGGGTGCCCGAGCGGTACGTCAGGCCGTCTGCGGCGGCGTTCTGCTGGAAGCACGGCCTTTCCGCAAAGTCCGGCATCAAAGTGGGGAGCTTGCGCCTGCTCCGATCCAGCCACGTAGAGCTCAACGGCCAGCGGCCGCGACGTTTGTCCCGTCAAGCGCATCGGGTAAACCGCGTACTTCGCTCGAAATGTGAATGACAGGGGATGGATAGCGTTCGTGGCGAAGCTGGAATTTGTGCGGGCGAGTTTGGCCGTGCAAAACACCCAGCCTTCCTTCGCGTAATTGCTTATGACGCTTCTTGAACCGGCATCCGCCTGAAATCCTTCTCGTTGAAGCCAATCAAGCAGCGCTACGGAATTCGTTGAACTCACCGTTGTCACATCAAATGCTCCTACGCGTTTGCGATTCAATTCGGAAACGACGGCCGGCCCAGTTCCACGCGCAGTCCCCAGCGATGGCAACAGCATCGAGGACAACACCAACATCAGAAACACCAAAAGCAGAAGGGCTACAATCGACGTTTCGCCATTTTGGATCCGTCGATACGTCCAATAGACAAAGATCAATCCGATCATCCCAATCAATGGCGACGCAATGCAGATTCCGATGCAAATTGCAGAAGGCAGTAGCAAATCCCGAGAACTGGCGGCAGGCGTTCGCGGCAGGACGAACACGAGGTAAAGCAGCAGCGCACAGACGGCGAATCCCGCGAAGAACGGGAGCGGACTATGGACGACTTCCGGTTGCGTCAGATATTGGAGCGTTGGAAACAAGCCAGCGGTAGCTTCCTCAACAATCGGTGGGGAGGGTAACGGTACGACCCAGCAGAAGTTCGATCCTTCTCCTGCGAAGCGCGTTTCAATCACCAACCGTTCCACGCCGTCACGGAAATGAATCAGCGCCCGTTGATCGGGAATTGCGATCTCGGCTGGATATGCCGGACGTGGAAAAACTTTCCCGTCAGCAAAGACATTTTGCAGAGTAAAGTATAGCAGCAGGAGTGGGAGAATGCGTTTCATCCGTGTTCGCAGCATGCTCGGTGAGCAAAACCGTTTCAAGCCCGCTCTCCCAAGACGCGGCAAAGCATCGAAGCCGCCGAAGCAATTTCCCTTTCGTGCTTCCCGCCCCTTTTGGCAGCGATTTAACTCTGCTATTTGCCTTCGAGCGCGTCGAGGGAAGACTTCACGTGCTCCAGCTTCGACTGCCAATCGGCGAGGCGTTGCTGATGCTCGGCCAGCACTGCAGGCGGAACTTTTGAAGTGAAATTCGGATTCGCGAGCTTCTGCTCCACCTTCACGATCTCGCTTTCGATCTTCTCCTTTTCCTTCTTCAGGCGCGTCAGTTCGGCAGCGGGATCAACATGACCTTCCAGCGGCAAATAGAGTTCGCCGAGTTCAGCCTTCACGGTCGGAGTGCCTTTCGGCGGCTGGTAGTTCGGATTGATCTCGAGCGTCTCCGCGTTGAGCAACAGGCGGATCACTTCCACTTCGTTTGGCGGAAGGTAGTTCACCGGCTTGAGAACGTATTTGACCTTCTTGCCGGCCTGGATGTTCCCGACGCGGCGCAGATTGCGGCCTTCAGTCACGAGCGCGTATTTGGCGCTGGCGATTTCCAGGTAACAATCGTCGAGCCCGTAATGGCCCTTGAAGTCTTCATCAAGCGGCTTGGGCCAGTGGGCGAACATGATCGTCTTGCCCCCCTGATCTTCCGGCATGTCCTCGGAATAACCCATGCCGTGCCACAACTCTTCGGTGATGAACGGCATGAATGGGTGGAACAGGCAAAGCGTATTGCTGAGAACGAAGTCGATGACGGCGAGCGTGTTCGCCTTCCGGGCGTCATCAACCGTAGCAGCGGACGTGAGTCCGCTCTCGATTGCGGATTGCGGATTGCGGATTGCGGAATCTTCAGTTTGAGCCGACTCACGTCGGTTGTTACTGGAGAGGACGGCTTTACTCGCTTCCACGTACCAATCGCAATACTCGCTCCAGAAGAAGCGATAGAGCGCCTGCACCGCCGTGCTGAAGTTGTAGCTGTTCAACGCGTCGGTGACTTCGCGAATGGCCGCGTCGAGTTTCAGCAGAATCCATTTGTCGTCCGTCGTGAGCAGCTTGGGATCGATCTCGCCTTGAACAGGGAACGAGGGCGAGACTCCCTCTGCGGCACCCGGGGCGGGCGCGCTCCCCATCATTTGCCGAAAACGGCAGGCATTCCAGAGCTTGTTGCAGAAGTTGCGGCCGAGCTCGACGTCCTTCTCATCGAACAACACGTCCTGACCGAGCGGTGCGCTGCGCATCGTGCCGAAGCGGAGGGCGTCGGCGCCGTAACGCGCGATGAGATCGAGTGGATCGGGCGAATTGCCGAGCGTCTTGGACATCTTGCGACCCTGCTTGTCGCGGATGATGCCGGTGTAATAAACGTTCCGGAACGGCAGCGCGTCGGGCAGACCGAACTTCGCATCCCCCATGAACTCGTAGCCCGCCATGATCATGCGCGCGACCCAGAAGAAGATGATGTCCGGCCCGGTGACGAGATCAGTCGTCGGATAAAAAGCCTTCAACGTCGGCGTCTGTTCCGGCCAGCCCATCGTGGCAAACGGCCAGAGCCAGGAACTGAACCAGGTGTCGAGGACATCGGGGTCTTGCCGCAAGCCCAGGCGTTCGAGGTCACTTGAAAGGGCCTGTGCTGAAGGTGCAAGCGCGACATGTGCTTGCACCGCATCGCGAGTCACATCCCCGCCTGCATAATCAATTCGGCCCACAATGTCTGTCCGGCCAGCTTTTCCCCACCCATCCATCAATTGCTTTAGCTCCGTGATGTTCTTCAGCTCTCCCGGCAGCTTCTGACTGAAGGTTGCGCTCCACACCGGAATCCGATGTCCCCACCAAAGCTGGCGGCTGATGCACCAGTCTTGAATGTTCGTCAGC
>CAMLLE010000471.1 GCA_946480555.1 uncultured Verrucomicrobia subdivision 3 bacterium | reverse complement strand
GCCCAAGATTTCGCAAATCACCGAGAGCGTCGCCGTCACCGCAGGCCAGCTTCAGCAGCTGCGCACGAGCATTCAATCCAGCGTCACCGACCTGCGCGTGGACAACCCGGATCGAATCCTCGAAGCGCTCCAGGAAATTCACGATTCCGCGGGGACTTTCGCCGAAGCCGGTTATGACCTGCGCGGTGTCGATATGGAACTCAGCCCCGTCCAGCGGTTGATCGTTCACTTGGACAAAATCGAAGACGTCGCGCATCCGCAGATTCGTGCGCTGGTCAGCGCCAACCAGAACAAGAAAACCGTCCACGCCCTGCTCTCTTCGCTGCTCCAGGCCGAAGCCGTTGCGGATCGTGTCGCGCTCAGCGAACTCAGCTATCGCACACTCGTCGTGCACGTCGGTCCCATCCCGTCCGTCCGGCTGTGCTGGCGAACGGACGAAGAGGAAGCTCCAATGGCAACTGCTCCGACGTTCTCAGTTTCTGCTCCGCAACCGGCGGCAACATCGGTGACCCAGCCTAGCTCATCGGTTTTCAGCCAAAGCTCGTTCTTCGAAAATCGCAGCCTGCCTCAAGCGACGCAGCCTCCCGCGGCCGCGTTGCCACCCGCGGTTCAAACGCAACCGTCGATTCCCAGCGCCGCCACTCAAATTCAATCCGTGCCCAGCGAAGAGGTGGATTGGAAAACAGCCGCGCTGGAACGATTGAAGAAGAGTCCGCACGTCTCGAAGTACCATCGTTGAGACGGTACCTGACGCGCCTCGCGTCGGATGAATGTTCGATTTGGCAAGGTTGTGATGCGGCAAGGTCCCATGTAATCAGCTGCGGAGCAGCGTCAGAAAGTAGCCCACGGCGAAAGCCGTGGGAGGTGACAGAGACGAATCGGGCTCCATCGGAGCGAAAGAGTTTTCCTCAACCTCCTGTCGCCGCTACGCGGCTTGTTCGATTGCGTGTTCCCACCCATGGCTGGCGCCATGGGCAATTTTCTTTCGCCACTCCGTGGCTGGAGGCGCGACTGGCGAAGAACCACCCGAACACTCCCGCGTGGACATTTCCCGTTTCTTTCCCCACATTAGGCCATGCCTTTTAGTCAATTGGGTTTGTCTGCTCCGCTGGTTGAAGGCGTGAAAGCCATGGGCTATGTCGATCCGACCCCCATTCAGCTCCGCGCCATTCCGCTGATTTTGTCCGGCCAGGATGTGATCGGCAGCGCGCAAACCGGCACCGGAAAAACCGCTGCCTTCGCCCTGCCCATTCTCAACAAGCTCGTTCATCACGATCCCCGCCCGCGCGTGCTTATTCTTGAACCGACACGCGAACTCGCCGCACAGGTTGAAACGGCCATTCGCGATTTCTCGCGCTTCACTGATTTGAAAACCGCCGTGCTGTTTGGCGGCGTCGGTTACGGCCGGCAAATGGACGCCCTCAAGAGCGGTGTCGACATTCTCATCGCCACACCCGGCCGCCTGCTGGATCACATGGAACGCGGCACGTGCAAGCTGGACAACGTCCACCATCTCGTGCTCGACGAAGCCGACCGCATGCTGGACATGGGCTTTCTTCCCGACGTAAAACGCATCGTTCAAAAAGTTCCTCGCGAACGTCAGACGCTGCTCTTCTCGGCAACCATTCCGGTGCAGATCGAGACGCTGATCAAATGGGCGATGCGCAATCCGCAAACGATCGAGATCGGCGTGCGGCGTTCTCCAGCTGAAACGGTGAAGCATGTGATTTATCCCGTGGCCGAAGCTCAAAAAACGGACCTTCTTCTGGCGCTGCTGGATCGCGTTCATTACGAATCGGTCATCATCTTCTGCCGCACCAAACACGGCGCCGATCGCATTGCCCAACTGCTCAAGCGCAACAATCACGCCGTGGCCGTGCTGCATTCAAACCGCACCCAGCGCGAACGTGAACAGGCATTGAAAGGTTTTCGTGACGGAAAATTTGAAGTGCTGGTGGCGACGGACATCGCCGCACGCGGACTGGACATCGCCGACGTCAGCCACGTGATCAACTACGACGTGCCGCATCATCCGGAGGATTACATCCATCGAATTGGCCGCACTGGCCGCGCGGAGGCCACGGGCGACGCGTTCACGCTGATGGTGGCGGAAGATTCAAAACACGTGGCGGCGATCGAACGATTCATCGGCAAGAAAGTTGAACGCGTGAAGCTGGAGAATTTCGACTACCGTTACACGGCGTTGTTTGAGGAAGAGAAGCCCGGCCAGCCGAAAGGTTTCGAACGCCGCATCACCGGCGCGCGCGTCCACGGCGGCTACTACTTCGGCCCGGCCAAGCGGCGCCGGCGATAGTTCGACGCCCGTTTTTTGATCCGCACTTCTGCCGCGGCTCTCCCTTCTACAATCAAGTTGCCACAGCGCAGCCAGGGCGCCTCGCGTGCGTCGGCTTACACGCATCACCGGAATTTATACTTCCAAGATCAGCGCTGCGTGGAATGATGTCGCGCATTGAAAGGAAAATTATGGGCCTGATCGATTATCTGAAAACTCAGTTCCTGGAAATCATCCAGTGGGAAGACGATTCGCGTGACACGATCTCCTGGCGCTACCCCGATCTCGACAAGGAAATCAAACGTGGCGCGCAGTTGATCGTGCGCGAATCGCAAGTTGCGCAGTTCATCTACCTCGGCCAGTTTGGCGACACGTTCGGCCCGGGCAAACATTTGCTGACGACCGACAACATTCCAATCCTCTCAACGCTCAAAGGCTGGAAGTATGGTTTGGAATCGCCATTCAAGGCGGACGTTTATTTCGTCAACACGCGACTGTTCACCGGCAACAAGTGGGGCACGGCCAATCCGGTGATGTTGCGCGACCAGGATCTCGGCGTCGTGCGCGTGCGGGCTTATGGCACTTACGATTTCAAGGTGGTTGATCCCAAACTGTTCCTGAAAGAGGTAGCGGGAACGGACGACAATTTCCGGATCGATGAGTTCGCGGACACCATGCGGTCGCGCATCGTGAGCCTGTTCAGCGACGCGATCGCTTCGGCGAAATTGCCCGTGTTCGAAGTGGCGTCCCGCTATCAGGAACTGGGCGATGCCTTGCTGCCGGTAATCAATCCGATCGTGACTGCAAAATACGGTTTGGAGATTCCGAGCTTCATCGTTGAGAACGTTTCCGTTCCTCCGGAAGTGGAGCAGGCAATCGACAAACGCTCCAGCATGACGGCAATTGGAAATCTCAACGACTACGTGAAGTTTCAAATGGCCGAAGCCATGGCAAAAGGCGGCGAAGGCGCGGGCATGGCCAGCACGGCAGCCGGTCTCGGCGCAGGACTCGCGATGGGACAGCAGATGATGGCCGCGATGAACGCATCGCAGACGGCTCCTTCATCGGGACCTGCGGGTGTGCCGCCGGTGATTTCCGCGGCGGGCGGGCTTCCAGAACTTCTGGGAATCGCTGAGGTCGCGCGCGTCCTGGGCGTCAACGATGCCGATGTGTTGGCGACGCTGGAAAGCGGCGAACTCAAGGG
>CAMLLE010000470.1 GCA_946480555.1 uncultured Verrucomicrobia subdivision 3 bacterium | reverse complement strand
GGCGGGGCTACCTCCCGGCGAACCAGATCGCAAAGAACCGATCCGCCATAGAGATCGTTGCGAAACGTTAAATCCGGGAAGAAGCCACGGTCCGAGGCAGCCTTCGTTTCCGCGAAGTCCTCTGCCGCTGCCCTCGAACAATTCCCGAGCCGTTCCTTGACGCCGCAACATTTGGTGTGCTAGAAACCGGCGTGCCACAATTAGCGGTGTAGCCTTATGCGATGTCCCAAATGCGGGTGTCAGGACGACAAAGTGGTGGATTCCCGAGCTTCGAGGGAAGGAGCCACGATCCGCCGTCGCCGTGAATGCATCGCGTGCGCACATCGATTCACCACCTACGAGGAAATCGAGCGGGAAAACCTGATGGTTCTCAAGCGCGACGGACGGCATGAAGAATTCTCCCGCGAAAAGCTGCTCAATGGCGTTCGCAAAGCCTGCCAGAAGCGGCCCATTTCGCCGAAGGTCATCGAGGATCTGGTGGATCGGATTGTGGAAGACGTGACGAATCGGTTTGAGCGGGAAGTTCCGGGCGAGGTGATTGGGAAGCTGGTCATGGAGGGTCTCCGGCCGGTTGATGAAGTTGCGTATGTCCGTTTTGCCAGTGTTTATCGCCGATTTCAGGAAGCCACCGACTTCGTTCACGAGGTCAAAAAATTGGAGGCCCAACAATGATCGCGCTCGCATCTGACTGTCTGCTCTTCCAAACGCCCGAAGGCGAGCACATCCCGTTTTCGGCGGAAGCCATTTCGATCGAACTCATGGGCGAAAGTTCGCAGGTGCTGGACGCGGATTTCGTAAAGCAGGCATCGAAAGCGGTCTTTCATTATTTCCAGAAGGAACTCCGGCGTGAAACCGTGACTGTGGCAGAATTTGCGGACGCATTGGAAAAAGTGCTGCGCAGCTTTGGCTATCGGGTTCAAACCGAAAGCAGCTCGGTCAAGACGGCCAAACCTCCCGGCGCCGATCTGTGCCGGCTGGCTTCGGAATCTGCCAGCGGCGGCGAATTGTTTTTCTTTCCGCGTTTGCGCGATGAGTTGCGGCATCAACTGCGCGAGGAACCCCGCATTGTCCGCTTCCATGGATTGCGCCCGTGCGTGAAGCAGTTGACCGGAGCCCGCCGCTGGACACCGCGTTGCCAGACGTTGGAGGAGAAGATACTGCAATTCCTCCGCGAATGTCTGAGCGCCGAGACGCCGCACCTTGAATGCGCGCTGCTGGTGGATTGATCCGGTTTCGAAACCGGAGGGACGAGTTTCACGAGTCCCCAACCGAAATCCGAAAATCGATCAGGCTAAATTCCAATCACGGACTCGCGTAGCTTAGCCCGCCCATCTAAAATCGCCGCGATGACGCAGTATCTCGATCTCCTTCGCCTCGTGCTGAACGAAGGCAAGTTCAAGTCCGACCGTACCGGCACCGGCACGTACTCGGTTTTCGGCGCCCAGGCGCGATTCCCTCTAGCGAACGGATTCCCCGTTCTGACGACGAAGAAGCTGCATCTCAAATCGATCATTTACGAGCTGCTCTGGTTCCTCCGCGGCGATACGAACATCAAGTATCTGAACGAAAACGGCGTCACGATCTGGGATGAATGGGCCGACGAGAACGGAAACTTGGGCCGCGTTTATGGCGCGCAATGGTGCGACTGGCGGACAGCCGAAGGCCGCTCCATCAACCAGATCGACAGCGTTATCGAGCAAATCAAGAAGAACCCGGACAGCCGGCGATTGATCGTTAGCGCGTGGAACGTGGGTGAGATCGAGAAGATGGCTTTGCCGCCGTGCCACACGCTGTTTCAATTTTTTGTTCAAGACGGAGAACTCAGCTGCCAGCTGTATCAGCGCAGCGCGGATTTGTTCCTTGGAGTTCCCTTCAATATTGCGAGCTACGCGCTGCTGACGCGAATGGTGGCGCAGGTTTGCGATCTGAAGCCCGGCACTTTCGTTCACACCTTTGGCGATTTGCATCTGTATTCGAATCATCTCGAACAGGCGCGTCTTCAGCTTACGCGCGAGCCCAGGCCGCTGCCGCAGTTGAATCTGAATCCCGCGGTGAAGAACATCCACGACTTCAAGTTCGAGGATTTTGAACTCGCCGGCTACGACCCGCATCCCGGCATCAAGGCGCCGATCGCGGTTTGAGATGTGCATAGCTAGTGTCTTCACATGAGCGACCGCAAATAGGTTCTCCAGACAGTCCGGAAGATGCCGACGGATAGCACAGTTGATCGACAAATGGTTCTCAAAATCAACCGGTCGTCGGGCAGAATAATTTTTCTTCGATGAACGCCTTCAAAGCCATCGCGGCCATGTCGCTCAATCGCGTCATCGGCAACGGCAACCGGATTCCCTGGCATATTCCGGAGGATTTCAAGTGGTTCAAGCAGATGACCACCGGAAACATCGTGGTCATGGGGCGCAAAACGTTCGAGTCCATCGGCCGTCCTTTGCCCCATCGCGAAACGGTGATCGTGAGCCGCGGCGGATTCTCCCATCCGGGGGTGAAGACCGTCACCAGACTCGAAGAACTGAACGGCGTAAGCGCAGACAAAACCGTGTTCATCTGTGGCGGAGCGCAAATCTACGAACAGACGTTGCCGCTTTGTTCCGACCTTTACCTGACGCTGGTCAAACGCGAGGTGGAAGGCGACGCCTTTTTCCCCAAGTTCGAACATCTGTTCACCCTGAAAGAAAAAGTTCGCGAGAGTCCGGAGTTCGACATTCTGCATTACGTGCGGAACTCCAACCGCTAACGCCGCTTTCAAAGGCACCCAAGGGAACCTGGTACCCGGGACTTTGTTCCCTTCGTTTTCTTCTGTGAATGCCAGTTTGTTTCTCGCCTTGTTTGCCAGGGAGCGAATCGCCACAATTCGCCGCCAATGAAATCGAACTCGGTCACGTGTCTGGGCGTTGGCGACGGATGGCCTTGCGCGGATCGAAATCACGCCGCGTTTTTGTATCGTCTCGGAGGCACCACGCTGTTGATCGATTGCGGGGAGCCGGTTGATCGCAGCTTCAAGGGACTCGGTCTTGGCTACGATTCGCTCGACGCCATTCTCCTTTCTCACCTGCATGCAGACCATTGCGGCGGGTTATTCATGTTGATGCAAGGATTGTGGCTGGAGCAACGGCGGCGGGAACTGCCCATCCACCTGCCGGGCCATGCGATCAAGCCTTTGGCGGAGATGTTCAAAACTTGCCTGTTGTTCGATGAACTCCTGCCCTTTCGCCGCAAGCTGCTGCCGCTCAAAGCGGGCGCGCCCATCAAAATCGGAAGCGCGAAAATAACACCGCATCCCACGACTCATTTGAATGGGTTGAAATCGAAATTCGCTGGAAAACACCCCGGCCGATTTGAGGCGTTCAGCTTCCTGATCGAATCGGGCCCGCTTCGCATCGCCCACAGCGCCGATCTGGGAGCGCCTTCGGATTTGGATCCGTTGCTAGCGAGGCCGGTGGATCTGCTGGTCTGTGAAATGGCGCATTTCGGACCGGAACAAATCCTTCGTCATCTGCA
>CAMLLE010000469.1 GCA_946480555.1 uncultured Verrucomicrobia subdivision 3 bacterium | reverse complement strand
CGATTTTTCAGACGACCATTGGCATCGCGCCGTCTTTCCGGGCGGCTGGAAGTGGCCCTCTACGGCAAGCAGTGATGCTTGCCGCCACCTTTTCGGACAGGTTCTTGGGTGGAACGGCGCGGTGCTCCGGAGATTCAGAACTGAAGTTCCGAGTTCCAAAGAAGTCTCGCGCTATTGGAATTCCGGCGATTCACGATAGAATTCTTGCTCTCACCTGGAACTTGGAACTTGGACTTCCTGATGTCGCTTCGGATAATCCAACCGCCAAATGAAGTTTCGCTGGTCCATCGCTCCATCGCAGCCGCTGCTCGTCAGCCAGCTCGCACGCGAGTTGCGCGTTTCGGAGTTGCTTGCCCAATGCCTGGTGAATCGCGGTCTCAGCGAGCTTTCCAGCATCCGCCGCTTTCTCGAACCGCGCCTGAAGAATCTCGCCGATCCGTTTCTGCTGCCGAACATGGCGCGCGCCGTGGAAGTCCTGCTCGAAGCCCGCGAACGCCAGCAACGTATCGTGATCTTCGGCGACTACGACGTGGACGGCGTCACGTCCACCACACTGCTTTTCGAAGTCTTGTCCCGCCTCGGCTGGGTCGTGGATTATTATCTGCCGAACCGCATGGATGAAGGCTACGGCCTGAGCCAGGACGGCGTGGAGAATTGCCTGAAGAAATTTCCGGTGGGCTTGCTGCTCGGCGTGGATTGCGGGTCCACCGCTGTTCAAACCATTGCCTGGCTGCGTGAACGCGGCGTTCCCACGCTGGTGCTGGATCATCATCAGGTTTCCAATCCCGCGCCCGACGCCATCGCGCTGGTGAATCCCCAACTCAGCATCAGCGCCCCGGATGGTCCCGCCTTCACGGAACTCTGTTCCGCCGGACTTGCCTTCAAACTGGCTCACGCGTTGTTGAAACGTGGACGCGAAACCGGCTTGCCGGGCGCGGTGGATTTTGACCTGCGTCCCCTCCTCGATCTCGTTGCGCTGGGGACGATCGCAGATATCGTCCCGCTCGTCGGCGAGAATCGCATACTGGTTTCTGCCGGCTTGGACTGGCTGAACCGAACGGAGCGGCCCGGCTTGAAGGCGCTGAAGGAAGTTGCGGCTGTGAAAGAGCCGTTGGGAACCTACGAAGTCGGCTTTCAACTGGCGCCCAGATTGAACGCGGCCGGCCGGCTTGAAACGGCCGAAGAATCGCTTCAACTGCTGCTCGCCCGTACTGCGGAGGAAGCCATGCCCATCGCGCGAAATCTCGACGCGCGCAATCGCGAACGGCAGAAAATCGAACGCAGCATTGTGGAGGAAGTCATCGGTGCCATCCGCGCGAAGTTCGATCCCACGCGTGACTTCGTGATCGTCGAAGGCCAGTTGCTCTGGCACATCGGCGTGGTGGGAATTGTCGCCTCGCGCGTGCTTCAAGAGTTTTACCGGCCCACGGTCATCGTCGGCGGCGATGGCGAACACTGGCGCGGTTCGGGCCGGAGCATCGCGGGTTTCGACCTCGCCGCCGCATTGCGCGAATGCAGCGGCCTTTTGGTGCGGCACGGAGGACATGCGATGGCGGCGGGGCTGAGCATTGCGTCGGCAAATCTCGATGCTCTCCGAACGCAGCTGAACGAATGCGCCCGTCGTTGCCTGAAACCGGACGATCTCCAGCCGCCGCTGCGTCTTGATGGCGAAGTGCCGCTTCGTGAAATTCATTTGGGAACGCTTCAACAGTTGGAGCAGTTGCGACCGACGGGGCAGGGGAATCCCCAGGTTCAATTCTGCTCCCGGCGCGTCACTCACAAACGTCCGCTGCAGCGCATCGGCGCGGAGAAACAACACGTGAAAATGTGGGTCACGGATGGCGCCGTGAGCCACGAAGCCGTCTGGTGGGGGGCTGGAAACGGATCGTTGCCGGTGGGCAGTTTTGACCTGGCCTTTTCCCCGCAGATCAATGATTACAACGGCCAGCGGGCAGTGCAGCTCAAAGTCCTGGACTGGCGGCCAGCGGAAGGTTGAGCTGCCCAATAGATAGGGATGCCCGGCTATGGCATCCGCGCCGCAGCGCAGCGCGAGGAAACGTGGCTCGAACAATCCATGCAAAAGTTCCAGATCGCGCCTCGTCCGCGCTGAACGTTGAGCGTAGAAGATTCCGGCTCAAGCGTGACGATGCTCCAGCCGGCGCAACCCCGGGGAGGCCGAATCCGTTCTCAACGCCTCATGGATCATCAGGTATTCCGCAATGTTCTCATCGGTCACCAAGCCGACCAGCTCGCCCCGATTCAGAATCGGCAGCGAACGGAACGGCTGGGTCTGTAATCGCTGAAAAGCCGCTTCCGCCGGCTCGTTCGCATCAGCAGTGAGGAATTGATGCTCCATCGCGTCCGCAACCGGTAGATTGGAACCGAGCTTGTTCAATCCGTTCAGCAGTGAAGTTCTCGTCAACATCCCAATCACCGCCCCGTTCTGGCAGACTGGGAAATCCTGTTGGTGACCCGACAACAACAGTTCTGCCGCGCGTCCGAGGGTTTCTTCGGGCGCCAGCGTTTTGAAATCCGTGATCATCAACTGATCAACGCGGGAGGTTCCAAGCGCAGATCGCATTTTCACTATGTTCGATTCTTGCGCCGCGCCAAACCACACGAAGACGGCGATCACGATCAGGAATGGATTGAACGGGGTGCCGAAGAATCCAAACAATCCTCCCAGCCCAAGCAAAAGGGCCATTGCCTGACCGACGCTTGCCGCGATGCGGGTGGCGCGAAGGTAGTTGGTCCGCATTGCCAGCAGCGCGCGCAGCACACGCCCGCCATCCATCGGAAACGCCGGCAACAGATTGAACAGGACCAGGAAGACGTTCACGGCAAACAGCCGGAAGAAAAAGCCGTTGCCTCCGTCCAGCACGTGCTGCCATGAAGTCACCTGCGCCGCCAACGCCAGCCCGATTCCAATTGCGATTGCCAGAACAACGTTCACGGCCGGTCCCGCAAGCGCAACGGCCAGTTCCTGTTTTGGATCTTCAGGCATGCGCTCCAGCCGCGCGATGCCGCCAATCGGCAGAAGAGTGATGTCGCGCGTTCCGATGCCGTAACGCCGGGCCATCAAGGCGTGCCCCAGCTCGTGCAGAACCACGATCAGGAACAGCACGAGAATGAAACCGACGTACGACAACGCGCCTGTCCATGTGCGCTCGGCGGCGAATCCGTGCATTGCCGCCCAGAGCACGAGCAGGAGGAAAGTGAAGTGAACGTAAACGCCGATGCCGGCGAGTCGCGCCACGCGCCAGGACCATTTCATCCGCTGTTCGATCATACTATTCTGGGGTTGCTGTCGGTTTGTAGCCGCTCTTGAGCAGCGCGTCGTGCAAGGCGGGAATGTTTGTGCGAACGGTGTCAAACGTGACCGTCGCCCGCGCTTCCTGGCGGCTGACTTTCACATCCTGGACGCCGCTTATACCGCGGAGCGCCTTGTCCACGCGCGCCACGCACTTGTCGCAGGTCATTCCGGAAATGGCGATGTCACGAGTCTCGGTTGTCATATTGCTAGCTGATTTCAGTTTCA
>CAMLLE010000468.1 GCA_946480555.1 uncultured Verrucomicrobia subdivision 3 bacterium | reverse complement strand
TGCTCAGAGCCAACGCCGCCGTTTCGAGATCGGAGAGGATTGCGGACCAACGTTTCTCGCCAAGGGTTTTGACCGCGGCGTACTGAGCGGATTTCCACGCGGGCGTGAGTGTCTCAATCTGCTTTCGGCCTTGGGCCGTGATTGCCAGTTCCACCCGATTGCCGTGTCCGCCACCGACGGCCTGTACCAAACCATCCCGCTGCAAGGGACGGAGATTTCGGACAAGTGTGGTTCGTTCGAGCCCGAGCCAATCGCTCAAGTCGGCCATGCTCCAACCCTCCTTCGAATTCAATGCCAGCAAAATAGTTCCCTGCGTCGGTCGGATTCCATGCCGCCGCATTTCCGAGTCGTAGAACTGCGTCACCGCCCGCGCCACCCAGCGCAAGTTGAAGCACACGCAATTTTCCACTGCAGTCATGTCCAGGTCTTTCGACATCTTGATGTGTATATGCACTAACGAAGGAAATGTGTCAACCTGCAATTCCGCATCTTTTCCCGGACGAAATGCACTCGAAAGTGATTCCTTTCATGGGCCACGTCTTTTCAGGGTGAGGCTTTGCTTGGCTTATCCGACGGAATCAACGCCCAACGCGTCATGACAACGGCCGACGCCGGGCTTGACCTTTCGGCGCGAAACGTCATCTTACACGGCCCGGTTCTGCCCTGACTGTGAAACTTGCAGGATTTCTCCTGCATTTCCCGTTGCGCCTGTTGGATGCTACGGTTGTTTGGCTATGGCGCCGGTCATTTACGATATGCAGCACATTCGGAACATCGCGATCATCGCGCACGTCGATCACGGCAAGACCACGCTCGTCGATTGCCTCCTCAAACAGTCCGGCACCTTCCGCGCCAACCAGGCCGAGACCCAGGTGGAACGCCTGATGGACTCGATGGACCTCGAAAAGGAAAAGGGCATCACCATCCGCGCCAAGAACGCCGCGTTCAAATACAAGAACTACCACGTCAACATCGTCGATACTCCCGGACACGCAGACTTCGGCGGCGAAGTGGAGCGCATCATGAACATGATCGACGGCGTGCTGCTGGTCGTCGATTCCGCGGAAGGTCCGCAGGCGCAAACCCGCTTCGTGCTTCGCAAAGCGCTCGAAGCCGGCGCCAAGCCGATCGTCGTGATCAACAAGATCGACCGTGACAACGCGAATCCGAAGAAGGTTCTCGACCAGGTGTTTGAACTGTTCATGTCGCTCAACGCCACGGACGAGCAGCTCGATTTTCCGTTCATCTATTGCTCGGCCAAGGGCGGTTACGCCAAGGTCGAACTGGAACACGCATCCGGCACCATGGAGCCGCTGTTCGACGCGATCGTGAAGCACATCCCGCCGCCGCGCGCGCATGCCGGCGAAGGTTTTCAATTGCTCGTCGCGAACCTCGATTACAGCGATTACCTGGGTCGTATCGCCTTCGGAAAAGTTTATGAAGGCAAGGTGAAGGTGGGCGATCCCGCGATCTGCCGTCATGGCGATGGCAAGATCACCAAGAACAAGATCACCGCGATCTATCATTTCGAAGGCATGAAGCGCATCGAAGTGCAGGAAGCGCACGCGGGCGACATCGTCGGCCTCACTGGTTTCGAAGACGTGTTCATCGGCGAAACGATTTGTGATTCCGAAGCGCGCCCGGCGCTGCCTTACATTCCGATCGATCCGCCGACGATTCAGATGGAGTTCGCGGTCAATGACGGCCCGCTCGCCGGTCAGGATGGCAAGCTCGTGACCGCGCGCCATATCTGGGACCGTCTCGTGAAGGAGATCCGCACTAACGTCGCATTGCGCATTGCGCAGACCAGCGACCCGAAGATTTTCGCCGTCAGCGGCCGTGGCGAAATGCAGATTGCGATTCTCGTCGAACAGATGCGCCGCGAAGGTTACGAAGTGCTGGTTTCCCGTCCGGAAGTGCTGTGGAAGAAAGGTCCCAATGGCGAGCCGCTCGAACCCATCGAGAAATTGTTCGTTGAAATTCCCAACGAAAACCTCGGCGCGATCATGGAGAACCTCTCCAATCGCAAAGCGCAGATCGTGAACATGAATCACGTCGGAAACGTGGTTTCGGTTGAAGCTCTGGTGCCGATGCGCGGCCTGATCGGCTTTGAAACCGATCTCGTCAACTCCACCAAGGGCATGGGCGTGATGAGCCATCTGTTCCACGAATACGGACCGGACCGCGGCGAAATCGCGGCGCGCAAGAACGGCTCGTTGGTCAGCATGGACAACGGCGAAGCCACCAGCTACGCGCTGAACATGATCCAGGAACGCGGCCGCCTGATGGTGGAGCCCGGTGACAACGTTTACACGGGCATGATCGTGGGTGAGAACGCGCGTGAGAACGACATCCCGGTGAATCCGGTGAAGGAAAAGAAGCTCACGAACATGCGTTCGCAAGGCGACGGCAAGGGCATTCAGCTCAGCGCCCCGCTCAAGCTCAGCCTCGAACGCGCGCTGGAATACATCGACGTCGATGAATACGTCGAAGCCACGCCGAAGAACCTGCGCCTGCGCAAAAAGATTCTCGACGAGAACCAGCGCAAGCGCGCGGAGAAGAGCCGCTCGATCCGCTTTGTGGAAAACTGAGTTTCTCGACAGTTCCATTTTGAAATGGTCGCGGCACTCGAAAGGGTGCCGCGATTTTCTATTTTGATTCGGCCGGGCGGACCAGAGTGGCGGCGCTCGCCAGAAGCGCCGCTGCGTGAACTGTTCCTGATCGCTGCGGTTCGCTGCGCTTGCAATTCTCTGCGTCGATGGCACTGTGCGCCCGAAACTCATCAGAACGAACTCCATGAATCGATCATTGCTCGCGGTGGTGGCAGCTTGCTGCTTTGGAGCGCAGGCAGAGGAATTGCGTGGCACTGCGGTGGGTGTGCGAGTTGGCGCATCGCTCAACGACCGGACTGACGACTTCCGCCAGGTTTCCGGCACAGCGGAATTCGACCTTCCCTGGGCTTTCAATCCGGGTGCAGACCTCAAGCTGCAGACACGCGCCGATGTGTCGCTCGGCTGGCTGGAGGGTGAAAACGAGCATGCACTGGTCGGGACCGCGGGTCCGTCCGTGATCCTCAGCTGGCGCGATTTTCCTTTGTCGCTGGAAGGCGGCAGTCATCCCACGCTGATCAGCCGGCATCACTTCGGTGAACGCGATTTCGGCGGCGTCTTTCAATTTACAACGCACGCCGGTTTGAACTGGGATGTGACGCAACGCATTCGTGTCAGCTATCGCTACCAGCACATGTCGAACGCAGGCATCAGCCGGCCGAATCCCGGGTTGAACCTCCACCTGCTCGGCGTCAGCTTCCGGTTCTGAATCTGCGCCGGAACAATTCCATTGCGTTTGATGGGGAACGCCCATTCGACGTGCCCGGCTTAGGTAGGAGCGGCGGAGACTGTCTCGAAACTCTGGAAGCGTTCAAACGTTGTAGCGGCGGTCTGTGACCGCCGGTCTCGTGAAAGAGGGCTATAGCGTTTCTCCGAATTCATTTCCGGATCATCTCACCGCGGAGGCGCAGAGGCGCGGAGGAAGCCCT
>CAMLLE010000467.1 GCA_946480555.1 uncultured Verrucomicrobia subdivision 3 bacterium | reverse complement strand
CCGACTGGATTCATCGCGTATTGCGTGACGATCGTGCCCTCCTCGTCCTGCTTGAGCGGCAGCAAGTTCACCAGCGGCTGATCGCCGATGACCACGCCCGCCGCATGCACGCTGGAGTTGCGCGTCAAATCCTCCAGCACGAAAGCGGTGTCGATCAGTTCGCGCGTGACTTCCTCCGTGTCGTAAGCCTGTTTCAAGTCCGGCGATTCCTTCAACGCCTTCGCCAGATCCATCTTCAGGTCGGTGGGAATCATCTTCGCCAGCCGGTCGCAATCGCCGTAGCCCAGGCCCATCACGCGTCCCACGTCGCGCACCACGGATTTCGCGCCCATCGTGCCGAACGTGATGATCTGCGCGACCGCATCCCGGCCGTATTTCTTGCGGACGTATTCGATTACGTCCGCGCGGCGGTCGTCGGCAAAGTCGATGTCGATATCGGGCGGATTGACGCGCTCAGGGTTCAGGAAGCGTTCGAACAACAGGCCGTAGCGGATCGGATCGACGTTCGCGATCTCCAGCAAATAGGTCACAAGCGAACCTGCGGCTGAACCGCGCGCCACGCACGAAACGCCCATGCTGCGGCCGTATTGAACGAAGTCCGCCACGATCAGGAAGTAACTGATGAACCCGGTTTTCTCGATCACCTTCAGCTCCACCTGCAGTCGATCGATGATGACTTTGACCGCCGCAGCAACGGCAGGATCATCGAGCCATTTGCCATCGGAAGTCGCAGATTTGAAATCAGCCGGGATCGTGGGCAGCCGCTTCGAATCGTCCAAACCTTCGACGATGTATTCCTGTCCCTCTGCGCGGACGTGCAAACCGTAGCGTTTTCGCAGGCCATCGGCCAGCAGGTGCCGCAGGTAACCTTCGCGCGTGAAACTTTCCGGCGGATCGAACACGGGATAATGCAGCTTCCCGAACTCGATCTTCAGATTGCACTTCTCCGCCACTTCCAACGTGTTCCTCACTGCGTCCGGCGTTTCCGCAAAGCGCGCTGACATTTCGTCCGCCGACCGCAGGTAAAACTGTTCCTCGACGTATTTCATCCGCTTCGTGTCGGACAACTGCGTCTGCGTCCCGATGCAGATCAGGCAATCGTGCGCATGCGAATGGCCTTTTTCGATGTAGTGAACGTCATTGCTCGCGACGAGCTTCAGCCCGAATTCTTTCGCCCAAGGAATCAAATGCTTGTTCACTTTGGCCTGCTCCGGGATGCCGTGGTTCTGAAGTTCGAGATAAAAATTCTCCGGTCCGAAAATCTGTTTGAACCAGTCGATCGCCTCGCGCGCGCGCGGCAGCTGATCTTTCATGATCGCTTCCGGGATTTCGCTGGCCAGGCAGCCCGAAAGCGCGATCAAGCCCTCCTTGCACTGCGCCAGCAGCTCCTTGTCGATGCGCGGCTTGTAGTAGTAGCCCTCGAGATGTGCCGCGGTGGTCAGCTTCACCAGGTTTTTGTAGCCAGTCTCGTCTTTCGCCAGCAGCACCAGATGATTGTAAACATCGCGGCCGCCCGCGCTGGATTTCTTTTCATGGCGGCTGCCCGGCGCGACGTACATTTCGCAACCGATGATCGGCTTGATTTCCTTCTCCTTCGCCAGTTTGTAGAAATCGATCGCACCATACATGACGCCGTGATCCGTGATCGAAAGGGCGGGAAAGTTCAGCGCCTTGGCTTTGTCCATCAGCCGGTCAAGCCGGCACGCTCCATCGAGCAGTGAATACTCGGTGTGGAGATGCAAATGGACAAATTCCGCGCGCGACATGAAGGGAACCTAAAGTGCGTGTATGCGACCGGCAAGAATGAGATGCTCACAATGCTCAAACTCGTCCTCCTACTCGTCCTCGTCCTCGAACTTCGGCGACGAGGATGAGAAGGATCAGTTCAGTATTTTGAAGCCCTGGTTCGATTTTGAATTTGCTGCGCTGCCGTTCGCCCGCCAACATCCGCCGCCAATGGACTCCGAACAACCGCGTTCCTCCGAGAACGATTCCATTCTCGTCCGTTGCCTCAGCTCCGGCCCGAAATTCCTGCTGCTGATCGGCGGCTATTTCATCCTGCAAATCGTGCTGCGCATGATCGCGTCCGGCACGGTGGACATCGATGAAGCAGAACAACTGCTCGCCGCGCAGCAATGGCAATGGGGCTACGGGCCGCAGCCGCCGCTCTACACCTGGCTGCTGATTCCACTGGCGAAAACGATTCCGAACACGCTCCTCGCCAACGCGATTCTCAAGAACGCGCTGATGTTCGGGCTGTATGCCATTTCCTACGCCTCAGCGCGGCTCATCCTTCACGATCGGTTTCGTTCTGCCGTGACCGCGCTGTCGTTGCTCTTTCTCCCGCAGATCGCCTGGGAAGCGCAGCGTGACCTGTCGCATTCGGTGATGGTCTCATTCATGGCGGTGCTGACTTTCCACGTCTTCGTTCGTCTCATGCGTTGCCGAAACGAACAGCCATTGCGTCACACCTTGCATTTATATTTCGCGCTCGGCCTTTGTCTCGGCGCTGGCGTGCTGTCGAAATACAGCTTTCTTGTTTTCGCCGCGGGCCTGCTGATTGGCGCAATGACCGTCGCCTCGGGGCGCGCTGTTCTGGTTCGACCGGCCGTCCTTCTGACTTTGGCCACCGCGCTGTGCTTGATTGCGCCGCACTTGTTTTGGTGCCGGGAACATCAGGAATGGATGCTGGCAAGCTCGCGGAAACTCAAGGTCGCTGCGGATGGAGACTGGTTTGGAACCGTTGGGACTGGCCTTGCCAATCTCGCAAACAGCATCGTCTCCCATCTGGGTCCGTTGCTCGTGATCTACGCGGTTTTCACCTGGAGGAAACTTCCCTCGATGCGCGTGCCAATGGCGTTTCCCGATGCCGCGCGCGTCATTTTGCGCAGTCTCATTACAATGCTCATTCTACTGCTCTCCGCCGTGTTCATTCGCAATGTCACCGGTTTCAAAGACCGCTGGCTGATGCCGCTCTGCATCTGGATTCCCATTTTATTGGGCGCGCTTGCCGCGGGCCGGCTCGACGCCGTTCGTTTGCGCCGCATGGCTGGGCTCGCCTTTGTTTTGGCGGCCGTGATCAGCTTTGCCATTCCGGCGCGCGTGTGGTTCATCAAGCCATTTGCCATAGCGATGAACAAACCCGACAAACGTCAGGCGATCAACACGCCGTTCGATGAGTTTGCCCGCGCGCTCAATTCAGAAATCCCACACGGCAGCGTCATCATCGCGGGAGACAGCTTCGTGGGCGGCAACTTGAAGCTGCGTTTTAGAGAAAGTTTCGTCATCAGCCCGTCGCTCTTTCTGGAACTGATTCCGAAAGCAACGAATGGATGGGTCGTTTGGGAGACAACTGAATCTCCACATTTGCCCAAGCGGCTGTTGAAGCTGGCCGCGTCGTTCGGCCACGTGCAAACGAACCGGATTCAATATCTGGAAGCGCCAATGAAATTCTGGCCGGAACGGAAAGAAGCCCTCGGCTACGTCCCGTTGACCAAGCTGGATTGAATGCACCGCGCCCTGTGGGAGAGGACGTGAGG
>CAMLLE010000466.1 GCA_946480555.1 uncultured Verrucomicrobia subdivision 3 bacterium | reverse complement strand
GAAACGCGGCGCGTCCATTGGGTCCAATGCCACACTGCTTTGCGGCATCACAATCGGCGAACGCGCAATCATCGGCGCCGGAAGTGTCGTGACCAAAGACGTTCCCGCCGGCGCGGTTGTCGCCGGTAATCCCGCCCGCGTGAAGAAGTGGCTGCCCGGCTACGAGCCGAAAGCTTCCGTCGCATGAATCCCGGGGTTAAACGGCTGAAATGAGTCGTTCAGCGGCCCCGCTCGCGGGGCGAGCGAGGCAGCCGATAATTCACCGTCTAGTTACTTTTCGGGCGCGGGAGTTCCCGCAAACGATGATTCCGTTCCGGAAACGACGTTGGAAGCTGACACCGCGAAGAAGCAGCTCTCGTATTCCACGGGAATCACACACGAACGCTCTGCGACGTTTGTGACGATCTGCCATTCGCTCACCGGACTTGCCGGATTCGTGCTGGCATAGACGTTGAAGACAATTGTTCCTGGCTCCACATCCGGGTAATCCCAGGTCAGCGTCACCGAATTGGGAACGGGTGGAGGAGGTGGCAGGATAACCGCATGGGCTGAAGACCGCATCAGGACACCTGCCAAAAAGATCAATAAACCGACCGATAATCTCTTTTGCATGGTCCGCATACCATTCCATCGCTTTTGAACCCGTCCAGTAAGCCAGCTTCTCATTGTCGCGTAGGACGAAGTCTGACGAGACAGAGGCGGCGGACTTGCTCCCCGCCTGCGGGCCGCAACTCAACTTCCAGGTAACTTGACAGTTACTTCGCGCCGTCTAGTGTCTCGAATCCAATGAAGCCGGTACACCAAAAACGCCGCGATGCTGCGCCGCGAAATCCCCAGCTCAGTCGGGAACGCATCCTCGATGCCGCGCTGACGGAGTTCGCCGCGAAGGGTTTCGCTGGTGCGCGGGTGGATTCCATCGCTGCCCGCGCGAAGATCAACAAGCGGATGCTTTATCATTATTTCGGCGACAAGGAGGGCTTGTTTCGGGAAGTATTGCGACGGAAAATCGCAGACCGCGCAGCCTGGCTGGCGGCGGCGCCGGAGGATCCGCGGGAGCGATTTGTCTTCTGGTTTGAGCTGGCCTGCCGCGATCGCGAATGGATTCGGCTGCTGCAATGGGAGGCTCTGCAATGGGGCGAGCAGACGGTCATTGATGAGGAGCATCGCAAGCCTGCCATGCTTCGCGCCCGCCAGCGCATCCAGGAACTGCAAAAGAAGGGCGTGCTCACGTCTGGAGTTGATTCCGGCCAGTTGCTTCTCTCAATGATGGCGCTGACGACCTATCCGCTGGCATTCCCGCAGATCGCGCGAATGCTGACGGGGTTGGACGTCTCCTCGGCGCGTTTTCAAAAGGAACGGAAGAAGTTTCTGCGGCAGTTCGCGGCGGCATTCGCCGGACCAGCGTTGGCTGAAAATGGAAGGAATGATGAAATCTGAGAAGAATTGCGGAATGACTCGCGGACAACATCCCTTGGCGGCGCTCTCGTTGATCGCAGCGCTGCTCGCGGTCTTCACTGGCTGTTCGCGCGAAGCACAACGCAAGGCGCCGGCGCCCCGGCCATCGGTTCCGGTCACCGTGGCACGGGCATTCCAGACCAACGTGCCGGTGGAGATTCCCAGCATCGGAAATGTTCAGCCGGTCTCGTTCGTGACGGTGCGGCCGCAAGTGACCGGCAAAATCCAGAGGGTGCATTTCACCGAAGGCCAGGACGTGAAAGCCGGTGACTTGCTGGTGACCCTCGACCCGAGTTCCTGGCAGGCAGCCGTGAATCAGGCGAAGGCGAATCTGAAACGTGATGAAGCGCAGCTTCTCAGTGCGCGGCTGGAGTTCCAGCGCACCAGCAATCTGTTTGCGAGCAAAATTGCGTCGGAACAAGATTACCAGACGGCCGAAGCAACGTTCATGGCGGCGGAGAGTCTGGTGCAAGCCGATCTCGCGGCGTTGAGCAATGCGATGGTCAGCTTGGACTACACCGAGATTCGCGCCCCCATCGACGGCCGGACCGGCGCGCTCGCTGTGAAGGCTGGAAACGTTGTAAAAGCGCCGGACGACGCGGTTGTGACCATCACGACCCTGCGTCCAGCCGAAGTGGCATTCGGTATCCCAGAGCAACATCTCCTCGCCATTCGCCAGCAGGCGGCGAAGAACGTAATCGCCGTAAGGGCGTTCGCATCCAGCCATCGCAGTGCAGTGGCGCAAGGCGTTCTCACGTTTATTGACAATTCAGTGAACATGACCACGGGTACAATCCTGTTGAAAGCGCGGTTCGAGAACAGCGATCTGGTGCTGTGGCCAGGGCAGTTTGTCGAAACTGTGCTCACGCTCAGCAATCTGGTGGATGTCGTGGTGGTGCCGACTCCAGCGGTTCAGAACGGCCAGAAGGGCGAGTTCGTCTTTGTTGTCAACTCGGACAGCATCGCAGAGATGCGTCCGGTGAAGACCAGCGTCGCCCATGCGGGATTCACGGCGATCATGGACGGCGTCTCGCACGGTGAAACGGTGATCACAGACGGTCACTTGCGCGTGACACCTGGCGGCAAGGTCACGATCAAATCCGCCTCGGACGAACGCCCCGCGGAAGGCTCGTCGCTGAATCCATGAACATTTCCGAACTGTTCATTCGCCGCCCGGTCATGACCACCTTGGTCATGATGGCCATCCTTCTGTTTGGCATCATGAGCTATCGCTACCTGCCGGTGAGCGATCTGCCAAATGTGGATTACCCCACGATCCAGGTGACGGCGAATCTTCCCGGCGCCAGTCCGGAAACCATGGCTTCGTCCGTGGCCACGCCGCTGGAAAAGCAATTCTCGACCGTCGCCGGAATTGATTCCATGTCGTCCGTCAGCTCCCTTGGCAGCACGCGGGTGACGATCCAGTTCAATCTGGATCGTGACATTGATGCCGCCGCGCAGGACGTGCAGGCCGCGATTGCGAAGACCGCGCGGCAGTTGCCGCCGAACATGCCTGCGCCGCCGACGTATTCAAAAGTGAACCCGGCGGATTCGCCAATTCTCTTCCTGGCCTTGTCATCGCCGACGCTGCCGCTCTCGAAAGTGGATGAATATGGCGAGACGTTTATGGCGCAGCGCATCTCGATGATCAATGGAGTTGCGCAGGTTTCCGTTTACGGGTCGCAGCAGTACGCCGTGCGCGTGCAGGTGGATCCGACGAAGCTGGCCGCGTATGGGATTGGCATCGATGAAGTCGCGGATGCGATCGACCAATCCAATGTGAATCTTCCCACGGGCACACTGGACGGACGCCGCCAGGCTTACACGATTCTTGCGAACGGTCAGTTGCGCAGCGCCGCGGAATACAGCCCGATCATTGTGGCCTACCGCGATGGCCAGCCGGTGCGACTCGAGCAGCTCGGCACTGTGCTCGATAGTGTGCAGAACCGGAGAGTTGCCAGCTGGTTCAACAACACCCGCGCCATTGTGCTCGCGGTGCAACGGCAGCCGGGTGCAAACACAGTGGAAGTCGTCGATGCCATCCGCCAGTTGCTGCCGCAGTTTCGGGCGCAGCTGCCAGCGTCGG
>CAMLLE010000465.1 GCA_946480555.1 uncultured Verrucomicrobia subdivision 3 bacterium | reverse complement strand
TTGTGTTGGTTTTGATGTATCGTGACACTAAGGTGGGCACCCTGTTTCCACAACGCACCGGTTCTGCATTTGCGCTTGAAAAAAATGCACCCCCCTGCGGTTTCATTGCTCTTTTTTCAAGCTGGTTTTCAAAACCTGTTGCCTCCCGCAAAGCGCCCCGTCATTCTCCGAGCACCATGCTCAGACGCCGCAAACGAGTGCTCGTCGCTCTCGGTTGGTACGATTACCGGGTGCATCGCGGAATCGAACGTTACGCCCAGGAACACGACTGGCATTTGTCCGCAAACTTCGCCCGCGAAAAAATCATCCCCTGGGGCTGGGATGGCGATGGCATCCTTGCCTGGCTGGGTGCGGGAGACGATCTGGCCGAGTTCGTTACTCATGCGAAAAAGCCGACGGTCGATCTCAGTTTTCGCCGGCCGCATCTCGCGTTCCCGCGTGTTCTTGAAGATCACAATCACGCCGCCCGGCTGGCAGCGGAGCACTTTCTTTCCCGCGGCTTCCGCAACTTCCTTTTCTACAGCGATGCTGAAAACTGGTCCTATGAGGAACGCGGCCAGGGCTTCGTCACCGCCTTGCAGGAGGCGGGTCACAACTGTGAATGGATTCGCTGGCACAAGTCTCCCGCATACCGCGTTGATCGCGAACAATGGAGCCGCAAGCGCAGCTGGATCGCTGCCCAGATGCGGCGCGCCACCAAGCCGCTAGCCGTCTTCGCTGCCAATGATGAACAGGCACTCGACGTCTTGGAATGTTGCCAGGCAGCCGGCATTACCGTTCCGGAGCAGGTCGCGATCGTCGGCGCCGAAAACTATCTGCTGGCGCCGGACGCCATGCTCACGCCGATTTCGAGCGTTGATACAAATCTCGAACAGCTCGGCTACACTGGCGCCGCGCTGCTGGACAAGTTGATGCACGGTGGTGAGCCTCCGGAAAATGCGATTCGCGTTCCGGCTGCGGGATTGATCACACGCAAAAGCAGCGATCTGCTCGCGGTAAACCACAAAGGCGTCGCCAACAGCCTGCGTTTCATTTGGGAACACTGCCACGAACCGATCAGCGTGAAGGATTTGGTGGGCGTGGCAGCGATGTCCCGCCGCGGTTTGCACAAGGCGTTTCTGGAAAATCTGGGCCGAACGCCTGGCCAGGAATTGCAGCGCATGCGCATTGAACGCGCGAAGCGGTTGCTTTCCGAAACAGATCACAAGGTGGAAATCGTCGCTGGCATGTGCGGCTTTCAAAGCGCGAACAGCTTTTGCGTCGCATTCAAACAAGCGACCGGCACCTCGCCCAAGCAGTTCCGGATGGCGTCGTTTCACTGAACGCCCAGGCAGAACAGCTGGCTTCCAACGCGAGGCAAAACCGAGGCGCTGACAGTTGAAGCCAGACGCACGCGTCGCGCATTTCGTTCCTGTCTTTCAGTTCAGCCCCCGGCCAGTGCGCTCCCGTCGGTATATGAAAAAAGGCGAGCCGTTGCGGGCTCGCCTTTGTGATCTTGAAGCTGGTTCTTAGTGACGGCGATCTTCGCGGCCACGGCGATCTCCGCCACCGCCACGGCGTTCGCGGCGATCTCCGCCACGATCTCCGCGGTCACCACGATGCGGCCGGTCGCCGCCACCGTTTTCAGGATTCTGCGAACCTTCGCCCTGGGTTTCGTAGCCTGCGGGCGGCTGTTCCGGCGCGGTTCCCATTTCCTTGTCGCGATCGGCCATCGCAGCCTTGCGCGAGAGACGAACGCGGCCTTTTTCATCGACACCCAGGCACTTGACCCAGATTTCGTCGCCAATCTTGACGATGTCTTCGGTCTGCTTGACGCGGAAGTTCGCCAGTTCGGAAATGTGGACGAGACCGTCCTTGCCCGGAAGGAATTCGACGAAGGCGCCAAATTCTTTGATCGTGACAACCTTGCCGCGGTAGATCTTCCCAATCTCGGCTTCCGCAGTCATGCCGACGATCGCGTCCTTGGCAATCTTCATGCCCTCCGCTGAGACGGAGAAGATGTTCACCGTGCCGTCATCTTCGATGTTGATTTCGCAACCCGATTCTTCGACGAGCTTCTTGATGTTCTTGCCGCCAGGTCCGATCAACGCGCCGATCTTTTCCGGATTGATCCTCACGGTCTCGATGCGCGGGGCGTACTTGCTGATTTCCGGACGCGGCGCGGCCAGCGTCTTCGCCATTTCACCGAGGATGAACAGGCGGGCAACACGGGCTTTTTCAACCGCTTCTTCCATCAGCTTGTGCGGAATGCCTTTGAGCTTCAGGTCGAGCTGGAAGCCGGTGATACCCTTCTCCGTGCCGGCGATCTTGCAGTCCATGTCGCAGAATGCGTCTTCCCAGCCGATGATGTCGGTGAGGAGCTTGTACTGCGCGATCTTCTTGTCATCGCCGTAAACGGTGCAGAGTCCGACGCTGATGCCAGCCACCGGACGAATCATCGGAACGCCAGCGTCCATGAGCGCGAGCGAACCGGAGCAAACGGAAGCCATCGAAGTGGAACCGTTGGACTCCATGATTTCGCAGGTGACGCGAACGGCATAAGGATAGGTCGCTAGCGGAATCATCGGCTCGATGGAACGCTCGGCAAGCGCGCCGTGGCCGATTTCGCGGCGTCCGGGACCGCTGATGCGGCCGGTTTCGCCGACGGAATAATTCGGGAAGTTGTAGTGCAGGATGAACTTCTTCTCGCTGATGCCGCCGGTGTAAGAATCGAATTCCTGCGCGTCTTCTCCAGTGCCAAGTGTCGCCAGTGCGACGGCCTGGGTTTCACCGCGGCTGAACAGCGCGGAACCGTGGGCGCGCGGCAACAGGCCGGCTTCGCTGATGATCGGGCGAACCTGATCCAGAGGCCGACCATCAAGCCGTTTTTCCTCGTTCATGATCAAAGCGCGAACGGCTTCCTTCTGGATGTAATAGAACGCGTCGTTGACGACGAAGTTCGTGATCTTTTCTTCGCCATGTTTCTCAATGAGCTTCTTGGCGACTTCATCCTTGATGGCGTTGACGGCGGCTTCACGAGCCATTTTGCCCGGATTGAGCAGTGCGGGGACGATGCGCTTGCCGGCGAGCGCCTTGGCTTCGTTCAGGATTTCTTCCGGAACGATGTTCAGTGTGATCTCGCGCTTCTTCTTGCCAACCTTGGCGGCAAGTTCCTTCTGCGCCTGAATCATCGGTTGAATCGCTTCGTGACCGAAACGCAGAGCGGCGTTGAAATCGGCCTCGGCAATTTCCTTGGCCGAACCTTCATACATCACAAGGTCCGATTCGTTACCAACGTAAACGAGGTCGAGATCGCTCTCAGCCATTTGGGCGTGAGTGGGGTTGGCGATGAACTGGCCGTTGACGCGGCCGACGCGGCAGGCGCCGATCGGACCGGCCCACGGGATATCGCTGACCATCAGTGCGGCAGAAGCACCGAGAACGGCGAGCATGTCGGGATCGTTTTCGCCATCAGCGCTCAACGGAATGCTCTGAACCTGGACTTCGTTGTACCAACCCTTGGGGAAGAGCGGGCGGATGGGGCGATCAATGATGCGGGACGTGAGAATT
>CAMLLE010000464.1 GCA_946480555.1 uncultured Verrucomicrobia subdivision 3 bacterium | reverse complement strand
CTTCTGGCCATCAACACCGGGCACGACCGCCACTTCATCGCGAATCTGCGGTTCAGGCAGAATGAACGTCTGGCCATATTGCTCGTTGAACTTGATGGCGATGTCGCGGGTCATTTCCACGTGCTGCTTCTGGTCGCGCCCCACTGGAACGACGTTTGAATCGTAAATGAGGATGTCCGCCGCCATGAGCACCGGATAGGCGAACAGGCCGTGATTGGGCGAAAGCCCTTTGGCGATCTTGTCTTTGTAGCTGTGCGCCCGTTCCAGCAGTCCCATTGGCGTGAGCGTGGTGAGGATCCATGAGAGCTCGCAGACTTCAGGCACGTCGGATTGACGGAAGAAAACAGATTTCTTGGGATCCAGCCCGCAGGCGAGGAAATCGAGGGCGACATCGAGCGTGTTCCGGCGGCGTTGCTCGGGATCGAACAACGAAGTCATCGAATGGTAATCCGCGATGAAATAGTAAGCTTCGCCCTTGTCCTGAAGCTCAATGGCCGGCCGCATCATCCCGAAATAATTCCCGATGTGCAGCGCGCCCGAAGGCTGAATGCCTGAAAGAATTCGCATGGCCGGAAGCTAGCAATGAAGACAGGGAACTGGAAAACGAAAAACCGGATTCTGCAAATTGCAGAACCCGGCGTCAGTCTGAAACACCAGAGTTTTTACCACCAGAATCCGCGACCGGAAGAGGCGCGTTGGGACATGTCTCTAAAATGGCGCCACTCGGAGTGGCCGTCTTTAAAACTCAAGTTGCCTCCAGAAGGGAATCGTCCCTTCAAGTGCGGAGAGATGTGTGCCACCGCGCCTCCCATGAACCCACCGGGAACGGTTACAAAACTTCCTGCCGGTGCCGGTGCAGCGGCCGTACCCGCGACGTTTTCGCTGATCGTGGCGTCGGCCAGCAACACACGCTCAGACGCCGAAGGCGGAGGCGCATTCGAATAGGTGTTTTGACCGGTCCGAACCCGCTCGGGCAACAATGTTGTATTCTGGTTCTCCGGCTTCAGCGCGTAGGAGGTGATGTTGTTCGCCGGACCGGTAAAGGCAGCCACATAGCCAATGACGTGGTACGCTCCCGGCGATCCAAAGAAGGTCCAAAGGCTCTGTCCGGCAGCTGTGTTCCCCCAGTTCAGCCCGTCGTTGAAACGCGGGGTTGTCCCAGGGCAATAAAACGTCGCCTTGGTCATGCCGCTGCTGATCATCATCTGAGCAGCGGCGTCAGGAAGATCCCAAGCCCAGCCGCCTCCAGGTGTATTCACCACGGGAACTTTGTCTTTGCTGTCGCCTGCGTACATGTGTGTTGCGATCGCGAATTGCCGAAGGTTGCTCATGCACTGAGTGCGGCGCGCCTTGTCTTTTGCTTTTGAAAGCGCGGGTAACAGCATCGCTGCGAGGATCGCGATGATCGCGATGACGACGAGCAGTTCAATCAAGGTGAACCCATTCGGTCGGGCGACTCGAAGGGAGGGATGGAGCGATGGATTTTTCATTCGGGGGATCGGACTAGACTTTTAAAACTGCGTTCAGCCAACGGCACACTTCACTATAACCGCGGATTGAGTTTGCTCAATTCAACCCTGCCGGGTGGTGAGTGCAAATCTAGGAGAACCCACGGCGCATTTCAACAAGAATTTATTAATTAGCTTTCGAAATATATCTCTAAGTTTCCGGCTGAAGCTTACCCGCTTCTACTCTCCAGCGAACAATCTCGCGCGACAATTCACCTGGCCAGTTTTCCTCGGTCGCTGTCATAAAGACCTGACCTCGAGCTTGATGTGACCTCTGCAGCAGAGGCATCAACCCGCTTCGGCGGGATAGATCGAGTTCTCCCATGATGTCATCGATCAGCAGAACCGGCGGGGCGCCATGAATGCTCGTAAGGAACTCGGCTTGGGCCATTTTCAATGCAACGGCCACGCTGCGCTTCTGGCCTTCACTGCCGAACTGGCCCGCCACGCGATCATTCAAAAGCAGCTGCAGGTCGTCGCGGTGCGGCCCGATGACGGTGGCGCGAAACGCCTGTTCCCGTCGTCGCGATTGCGCCAGTTCCACGGTGAAATCCGTTTTGATGCTGGGCTGGTATTGGATCCGGAGTTCCTCCGCGTCTCGCGAAACTCGTCGATACGCCAGCCGCACGAGCGGCGAAAACTTCGGCACCAATTCATGCCTTAGCCGGGTGATTTCCTCTCCGGCCGTCACAAGTTCACGGGTGAAACTTTCGAGGGCCGCCACGTCGAGTAGCGGCCGTTTCAACAAAGCGTTTCGAGCGCGCAACGCGCGGGCATAGCGTTGCAGCAGCGGGAGGTAAATCGGATTCGTTTGAGCCAAAAGCAGATCGAGAAATCGGCGGCGGGAACGGCCCGTGCCTTTTACCAGCTGCAAATCTTCCGTGCAGAACACGACCGTCTTCAACGTGCCCAGGAAATCCGTCAACTTTCGCACTGGCTGACCGTCCAGGCTCAGGCTGCGCTTTGCTGCTGACCAATACATTTTGATTTCGTGCTCTCCCTGCCCCACCACTTTGCCGCCGACGAAGTACCCTTTTTCACCATGGCGAACCATTTGTGCGCTGCCTACACCGCGGAACGACCGCAGCGTGGCCATTAGATAAATGGCTTCGAGGATGTTTGTTTTGCCTTGGGCGTTATTTCCCAGCAGGAGATGAAATCCCGGTGAAAACGCAGCATCCAACCTCGCGTAGTTGCGAAAGTCTCGAAGGCGCAGGCTGGCCAGATGCATGCGCAAAAGATGGAACGTGCCCCCAGGGACATGCGAGGTTTTTTGCGATGCGAAAGAAATTGTGCAGCCGCTGCGTCGCAACCCATTATGCAGCGCTGAATGGCTGAAGAACGCACACCCGAACCCCAGCCGCGTCTGGTCTGGCCGCGAATTGCAATTGCTGCTGTCGCGCTCGGCGTAATGCTGGCAATTGTCTGGATGACGGCGGCGGTGCGAAAAATTCAGGATGGCAAAAATTTCGCAACCGGAGTTCCGTCCTCACCCAACTCCCCCCTCACATCCGCGCCGCCACTGAAAGCCACGAACGAGATTCTGGCGAACCCGCTCCTGACGGGTGGCAACGCTGAGAGGGGACGAAAGCTGTTTTTCGAAAAGCCCGAAGCGAACTGCGCGAAATGTCATCGTGTAGGCCAAACCGGAGGCGACCTTGGCCCCGCACTGGATGGGATCGGCAGCCGGGAAACGCGCCAGGCTCTGTTGGATTCCATGCTGAAGCCGAACGCCAGAATCATCGAAGGCTACGACAGTGTGGTGCTGTTGCTGACGAACAAGACTGGCGTGTCAGGGATTTTGAAAAGGGAAACCGATTTGCAATTGCACATTCTCACGCCGGAAGACGGACTGTTGAGCATCGACAAATCGAGCATCGAAATTCGGCAGCGCGGGCTATCGCCCATGCCGGAGGGACTCGATCAAGTGCTTTCCGCGCAAGATCTCAGCGATCTCGTTGAATACCTTGCTTCACTGCGCTAAACGGCGTCGAGACCCGCGCCATTCCGAATTGGACGACAAGGCCAAGAAGCGCCGACGTTC
>CAMLLE010000463.1 GCA_946480555.1 uncultured Verrucomicrobia subdivision 3 bacterium | reverse complement strand
CTCCGCGTCTCCGCGTCTCCGCGGTTGTCGGAAATTTCTTCTGGTAACCGCTCTATGTGAACTGTTTCAACACGAAAAGAGCGCAACCAGCAAGCTCGCCGCAACAGTCGAAACGGCGGTTTGGAACGGACACCAGCTTCACATCTGTGTCCATCCGTGCTTGGATATCCGATTTCAATCGGTGTTGCCCACGCCGTTCGCCCTCAGAACAACCGTTCCTTGATCGCTTTGGCGACGGCGCCGCTGCGGGTGTGGACGTGGAGCTTGGTGTAGATGTTCCGGAGATGCGTATCGACGGTGTGATAACTGAGCGCGAGCTTGTCGGCGATCTCCTTCTTGATCAGGCCTTGAACGGTCAGTTCAAGAATCTCCCGCTCGCGGTCGGTGAGACCGTAATCGCCACCCGGCTGGGGAACGCGCGGGAACATATCGAGGACCGATCGCGCCACCGTGGGCGTCATGGGCGCGCCGCCCGTCAACGCTTCGTGAATGGCCTCTACAATCTTTTGAGCGGGCGAAGTCTTGAGCAGATAACCCGAAGCGCCGGCGCAGATCGCTCTGAAGATTTTGTCATCGCTGTCCACCACCGTGAACATGATCACACGGGTGGAGGGAGAAAGTGATTTGATGTGCCGCACGGCTTCCACGCCGTTCATCCCGGGTAGTTCAACGTCGAGCAGGACCACGTGAGGAACCGCGCCGCGCTGAAGCGCTTCGATGGCTTCCTCGGCATTGGCAAAACGCCCTGAGCAATCGACAGAGGGCACCCGTTGCAGCGCCCGCGAGACCGTGTTGCGAAAGGTCTCGTTGTCTTCCACCAGCCAAACGACGACGCGTGCGGGAGCCTCGCCGGCGTTGAGTTTCGCGGTCTTCATCCAAAAATCAGTCGCGGAATCCGGCATTTGGCCGGAACGTAGCATGCCGCGATTCTCATCCACCACCCCGCATTCGCGTGATTGGCGCGACGACTGTAAAGCGCGAACCCGCGCCGGGACGGCTTTCGACTGCGACCATGCCGCTCAATTCCGCAGCGCGCCGGCGCAGGTTCTTCAAACCATTGCCGCGCCGCACCTGTTGTTCGTCGAAGCCCGCGCCGTCGTCGCGAATGCAGAGCCGCAGCTCGCTCGGTTTCGCCTGCACGAGAATATCCACGCGCCCGGCTTTTGCGTGCTTGGCGATGTTGTGCAGGATTTCTTTGAACATCGGAAAAATGTTTCGGCGGACATTGAGCGAAAGCCGGACGGAATTCAGATCGCCTTCCGTGGTGAACTCGAACGGAATTCCCAGAAGCATCGATCGCGCGGTGTCCTTCATGCGGAGAACGAGGTCGTTGAGATTGTCGCCGGCCGGATCGAGAAACCAGACAATGTCGCGGAAAGATCCCACCGTCTCGCGTGACACACGGCGGATTTCATCCGCTTCTTCGCCGCCGGCCGGGATCATTTCGCTGAGCAACACGATGCTGCCCAGGTTGGCGCCGACTTCATCATGCAGGTCACGAGCGATGCGGAGCCGCACCTTGGTGAGCTTGCGTTCCGATGCGAGCCGAAGTTCGTAGATGCCCACGAGCACCAGGATCGCTCCCGCGCCGCACAGAGTTTTGAACCACCACGTCTGCCAGAAATGCGGCAGGATGACGAATGCGACCGTGGCGCCTTCGAGATTCCAGACGCCATCGTTGTTGCAGGCCTGGACGCGGAACCGGTAATCGCCCGGCTTCAGCGGCATGTAGTAAGCCGTGCGCCGCGTGCCGGCTTCCACCCATTCCTCTTCCTCAGGTTCGAGCTTGTAGCGGTAACGCACCTTCATCGGTTCGGTGAAGCTGAGTCCGGTGTAATGGAGTTCCAACCGGCGGACGCCCGGTGCGATGCGGATCGGTTTCGCCGGCGCACGAGCGGTCGAGATGGCGGCGTCGGACAAGGACTTGCGCTTCTTGCCTTCAATGACGAGTTGCTGGATTGCCACGGGCGGTGGAAGCGCATTGAGCGGAACATTGTTTGGATCGACAACCGCCAGTCCTTTCACGGTGGGAAACCAAAGCCGGCCGTCGCGCGTTTTGCAGCCGGACGGTTCGTTGCCGCCATTGCATTCGATGCTGGGCAAGCCGTCCGATTTGGTGAATTGCAGGCAGTGAATTCGCGAAACTTCGCCGCGATCGAAACGGGCAAGCTCCGACTTGCTGACGCGAAACACGCCGGCAAGCGAACCGCACCAGAGATTTCCGTGGTCGTCCTCGAGAATCGCGCCGAGGAAATCGTGGACGAGCCCGTGCTGCGTTGAGTAGCTGGTGAACTTCCCATCCTTGAACCGGCTCAAGCCGCCGCCAAACGTTGCAATCCACAACGAGCCGTCCCCATCGGCGTGAAGTGAGCGGACGGTTTCATTGGCCAGTCCTTCCGCCATTCCGAAGTGCGTCTGTTGCCCGTTGCGAATGCGATATAGCCCGTCGCCCTGTGTTCCAATCCAGATGTTGCCCTCGCGATCTTCTTTCACGGCACGGACGTCTGTTCCCGCCAGCCGGCTGGACAGCCGCAAAACGACTGGTTGACTATTCTGCAGAAAGACAACTTCCGGCCGCGGCAGTTGTTGACCGAGCCACAGCCGGTGTTGCGAATCCTGGAACAGGCCGCAAACGACTCCATTCGTTTCCTCAGCTCCGGGATGAGGAATGAAGCGGCCATTCTCAAACCGGCTGAGTCCGCCGCCCCAACTGCCAGCCCAGAGTTGCTGGCGGCGATCGACGAACACCGAGTGAACGTAATCATTGGGCAATCCATCCGCCGCACTGAACCGGCGCACCGTTCCGTTTTTGAGACGATCAAGGCCATCGGCGATGTAGCCAATCCAGAGTTCGCCTTCGGCGCCTTCGCACACCGACAGCACGCACTCGCCGGAAAGTCCCTGCTCGCGCCCGATGCTTCGGAAGACCACCGGCTTGATTCGCGCGAGTCCGGCACCGTCCGTGCCGACCCAGATGTTGCCTTCACGATCTTCGCAGAGCGAACGGATGAAATTTCCGGGCAGACGTTCCTCGGTGGCGAAGCGGCGCGCGATACCGTTGGTGGCAAAGCAATAAACACCGCTGCCGTAAGTGCCAATCCAGAGTTGTCCGTGCTGGTCCTCAAGCATGCAAACGGGATTTCCCTTCGGCCACGGATAGGCGCCGAGATCGGCGGCGACCTTCGTTCCAGAAAACTTCCCGATGCGCCCGTTGGCGGCCACCCAGCATCCGCCATCGCGACTGCCGGCGAGGATGACCGGCGAAAATTCTGTGCTGGGTTTGACTTCGAGCACGGAGGAGAACGTTCCGCGTTCCCAGAAACCGGTTTCGCGATCGGTGGCGGTCCAGACTTGTCCGCGGGAACTTGCCGCCATGAAATTCACGCCCGTCTGCAGGATCTTGGAATTCAATCGCGTCAGCACCTCCTGGTTTTCCGGAAACGCTATCAGTTCCTTGTTTGGACTGATCAACCACAAATGCCCGTCCGGCGTGCGCGCGAAGTTCTGGATGTAGCCGGACAGTTTCACCCAGCCGTCGGGCGAGCTGATGCGGAACTCACCGT
>CAMLLE010000462.1 GCA_946480555.1 uncultured Verrucomicrobia subdivision 3 bacterium | reverse complement strand
AATGCAAACACCAGCGCGAATGCCAGCATCACAGCGAGCGCGACGGGATTGCTCAATGCCTGGATCGACTTCAATCGCGACGGCGATTGGGACGACGCGGGTGAACAAGTCGCAACGAATGTCGCGGTTTCGGCTGGTGCAAATCAGCTGGCGGTTTCCGTTCCCGATATTCTGGCAGGCGGCCAATCCTTCGCCCGGTTCCGTTTGAGCAGCGATGCCGATTTGTCGCCGCGCGGTGCGGCTTCCGACGGCGAAGTCGAAGATTACGCCGTGGTGCTGAATGCGTCGCCGATCCTCACCGGATTGAGCGGGGCGCAACCTGTGAACGACAACGCAACCATTGCTCCGTTCTCCAGCGCCAGCATCACCGACCAGCACACGCCAGAGCAAACGCTGGCCGCCACGATCGCAATTGATGATCCGGCCAAGGGACAACTCGGAAATCTCGGTGGCTTCGTCGAAGATCCCGCAGGTGTTTATGCGCTGAGCGGAACGCAAGCTGACCTGACGACAGCGGTCCGCGCGCTGGTTTACACTCCCGCGGCAAATCGCGTCGCGGCGGGCTTCATGGAAACGGCCAGCTTCACCGTGACGGTGAACGACGGCTCGATCATTGCGACGAACAGCATTACGTCCGTGATTTCCACCTCGATCAACGACGCGCCGGTGATCACGAACCAGAACTTTAGTGTTAGCGAGAACAGTCTGGCAGGCGTTTCAGTTGGCACGATCGCCGCCAGCGATCCTGATCCTGCCACCACGCTGACGTTCGCCATCGTGTCGGGCAATACCGACGCCGCGTTCGCGCTCAACACGACGACGGGCGAGCTGACTGTGTCGAACCCGGCGGCACTGGACTTCGAAAGCCTCACGAACTACGTGCTGACGGTTCAAGTGAACGACGACGGCCCAGGCACACTTTCGGCCACCGCCACAATCACGATTGCCGTGAATGACGCCAACGACGCTCCGACAGATATCGCGCTCTCAAACAACTCGGTAAACCAGAGCGCCGGAGTGAATGGAATCGTCGGCACGCTTTCGTCAACGGACGTGGACAGCGCGTCCTTCACTTACACGTTGGCCGCCGGTGCGGGCGACACTGACAACGCGATCTTCAACATCTCTGGTACAAGCTTGCGCGCGAACGATGCGGCGGCGATGAATGCGGGCAGCTACACGGTTCGAGTGCAGGCCGACGATGGCAGCGGGGGGACGTTCGCCAAGGCGTTCCAGATCGAAGTGCTCGACACGACACCACCTTCGATCGACATCAGCGCGCCATCGGTCGCGACCACCAGCAGCGGTCCGGTGGAATACCTGGTCACTTACACCGGCGCCGATTCGGTTGCGCTGGTGGAAGGCGACATCACGTTGAACACAACCGGGTCAGCTTCCGGCTCGGTTCTCGTCAGCGGGAGCGGAGTGAATTCCCGGACTGTCATCCTCACGAACATTTCCGGCAGCGGAACGTTGAGCATCAGCATCGCCGCGGGAACCGCCAGCGATGTGGCCACGAACCTGGCGGCAAGCGCCGGCCCGAGCGCCGCTGTCACGGCGAACGCGTGCCCGGCAGTGACCGTGGGTGTCGCATCGCTTGAGATTGGGGAAGGCAATGCCATCACGAACAGCGGCACGTTCTCGGATGTTGAAGGCAACGCGGGTGTGACCATCTCCGCCTCGATTGGATCGGTATCGAGCAACGTGGATGGAACCTGGGCCTGGTCGTTCACTCCGGCAGACGGCCCGGACGATTCACAAATCATCGCCATCAGCGCTGGTGACGGTGTCAGCACGAACACGGTCACGTTCAACCTGACCGTGACGAATCTCGCGCCCGTCGCCCTTTCGCAAAATGTGACGAACTCCGAAGACGTTGTGCTGAACCTGACTATTGCCGCCAATGACGCGGGCAACGACTCGATCACAAACTGGGTTGTCGCGATCCCGCCCACCAACGGCGTGCTGACCGGCACCTTGCCGAATGCGATCTACACGCCCGCCACCAACTTCTCCGGCAGCGATTCGTTTGAGTTCTACGCGGTGGACAGCGATGGCGCGGCCAGTGCGAACGCAACGGTCTCGATCATAACTTTGGCCGTGAACGATCCTCCGATTGCCGGTGCCGACAATATCGCGCGCCTCAACACCGCGCGCCTGGCAAAGGTCGCGCGTGCATCGCTCTTGAACAACGATGCCGATGCGGAGAACGACAGCCTGTCGATCGTCGCGGTTGGCAATGCGCTGCCCGACGGTGCCACGGTGGAGCTGGCCGGAAATTTCGTCGCCTACACTGCGCCGACCGCCACTTCCGGGAACGGAAGCTTCACTTACACCTTGAGCGACGGCTTCAACCTCGTGACAAACCTGGTCACTGTAACTGAAATCAGCGCCACACCGACGGCTTCCGGACCGAACTCCGCGACTATCGCTGCGAACGGAAACGACTTTGTGCTGACCTTCATCGGAGTTCCCGGACGCAGCTATCGCGTGCAGTTTACGACGGACACCGGCGCGCCATACACCTGGAACGAGTTCAATCCGCTCGCGATCTACGCCGCGCCAACCAACGGCGTGTTCATTCACACCGATGTTAATCCGCCGAACCCGATGCGGCTGTATCGCGCGGTCGCGCATCCATGATTTTGCACTGAGAAACCATTATGAAATCCGCCGTTGCCTCCTGTGTCCTGGGCCTGGTCATTTTTGCCGCCGACGCTTCCGCACAGGTCATTACCGAAACCACCCGGACCTACACCGCTAACACGGCCATCACCGATCCTTCCGATCCGCCAATGCTGTTCACGGCGCTGATCAATGACTCGTCAATCCTGTCGCTGACCAAGGTCGAAATTGGACTGCACCTCATCGGGACCCCCGCCGACAACGGTTTCGCGAGCGACATGTTTGTATCGCTGAATCTTGACCTCAGTCCCACAGCCGTGCTGCTCAACCGCGTTGGCATGTCCGACTCGAACCCGGTTGGATTCTTCTACGACGGCTGGAACGTCACGTTCAGCGATACTGCTTCGAATGGCGACATTCACGTCGTCGATCCCGGATCAGGCGTCCTGACCGGCACGTATCAACCGGATGGACGCACCCATGCGACGGACACCATGCGTTCAAGCCTGCTGGACGTTTTCAATGGGCGGCCAGGAAATGGCGAATGGCGGCTGGCGATCGGCGATTTGTCCGAGAGCGGTCAAATGACGCTCGTGGAATGGTCGATCACACTCACGGGAACGGTCATTCCGGAGCCGTCAGCGTTTGCGCTGTGCGGCTTGGGCGCAGCGGCCTTCGGCCTTCGCAAACTGCGACGCGGTAATCGATCAAAGTAATTTCCGAAATCGGTTGGTCGGGCGCGTCGCTCCGCGCGCGCCGCCAAGGCCGCCTCTGCCAGTTGGAATTCAACGCAAAGGCGCAATGGAGCAACGGCGCAAGGAGATGCAGACGTTCTCCAGTTCCATCTCGCATGGAATGTAATCACAGGAAGGCGCCATTCCATTCCTATAGCGTTTCTCCAAATTCATTTCCGGATCATCTCACCGCGGAGGCGCAGA
>CAMLLE010000461.1 GCA_946480555.1 uncultured Verrucomicrobia subdivision 3 bacterium | reverse complement strand
AGTTGGAGATCGTGTTGATGCGAATGCCGAACCAGGCCACACCGTAGGAGCCCAGGATGCCCAGGATCGACGCCGCCAGGATGACAAACACGTTGAACGCAATGTGCCCGCTGCTCATCGCCTCGCCGTTCGGGCCTTTGTGTTCGGTGAGAAATCCGAAGTAAAACACCATGCACGCGGCGATCAGCACCCAGAGGATTGCGAGCAGCTTGCCCTGGGTGAACAGGTAGGTTTTGCAGGTCTCGTAAATTGTGTTCGAAACCTTCGCCATCGATTCATGCACCGGCAGCGATTTCGTCTGGAGATACTGAACAATACCGAACAGCGCGCCGATCGCGCAGATCGCAATTCCAACCATCATCAACGTGGTGCCGCTGACCCCGCCCAGCCCCGGAAACGTGATTGCCTTCAGATCCGGGATTTTAATGTCGGCCTCGCTGGCAAATGCACCCAGCGGAGAGCCGAGTACAGCCAGAAGCGCCAGGCTTCTAGTCAGTATTGATTTAGTGTTTCTCATAAATTGCGCGTGAGACTAGGGAATGGAAACCAGCTGTCGCCAACCGTATTTTGGCAAAGAATTCACCCGAAATTGAGCTGATAATCACAAGGTTTCCCCGTGAAGCCATGGGGTCCAGACCCCAGCCAATGGGACCTGAAAAACCCGCAACCAGCAGGCCGGCACCGCTGCGAGCGATGAATGTTCAAAGGAGCAAAACTTATCACCCACAACCGATGCCCGATGCCCGAAAACGTTGGCAAAAGGACCGGGCTGACAAGGTTCAGCACCTTCTTTCACCAAGAATCCAGACGCGCTTGAGCCCCTGCTCCGATTATCGCTTGTCGCTTCCTGAGCCTTTGCCCATCTTCTGACCGATGTCCGACAGAATGATTTCCGACGTTCTGACCAAACCCGATGCGGCTCTCGAAATGACGCTGCGTCCATCGGTGTTCTCCGATTTCACCGGGCAGGCGAAAGTGAAGGAACGGCTTGAAATCACGGTCGCAGCCGCCCGGCAACGCGGCGAGGCGCTCGATCACATTCTGCTTTCCGGGCCGCCCGGTCTCGGCAAAACCACGCTCGCGAACATTCTCGCCAAGGCGATGGAATCCAATTTGAAGGCAACCAGCGGACCCACGATTGAAAAGGCCGCCGATCTCGCCGGCTTGTTGACAAATCTCGAGGAAGGCGACGTCCTGTTCATCGATGAGATCCACCGGCTGCAGAAGACGATCGAGGAATACCTCTACCCGGCGATGGAGGATTTCAAACTCGACATCATCATTGATCAAGGGCCCAACGCCCGCAGCGTGCGGCTCAATCTCCCGAAGTTCACGTTGATCGGTGCAACGACCCGCAGCGGCTTGCTCACCGCTCCCCTGCTCACGCGTTTCCCAATCCGCGAACGGCTGGATTACTACGATTCAACACAGCTGACAAAAATCGTCGTTCGTGCAGCGCGCTTGTTGAACATTCAGATTGAAGACGAAGGGGCGCATGAAATTGCCCGGCGCAGCCGCGGCACGCCGCGCATTGCCAACAACCTGCTCCGCCGCGTGCGCGATTACGCGCAGATCAAGGGCGATGGGCGCATCACCAAACTGATTGCAGATCGCGCGCTGGCGATGCTCGAAATTGACGAAAACGGGCTCGATGAAATGGACAAGCGCATTCTCGAAACGATGATCGTGAAGTTTGGCGGCGGCCCCGTGGGTGTGAACTCGCTCGCTGTTGCCGTGGGCGAAGAGCCTGACACGTTGGAGGAGGTTTATGAGCCTTACCTGATCATGGAGGGCTATCTGAACCGCACGTCGCAAGGGCGTGTTGCCACGGAGTTGAGCTACCGGAAACTGGGATTGAAGCCTGTCGGCGGAAACTAGCAACGGTTGTTGTGATCGGGAACGTTCAGCAAGGAACGATCAACCTCGCCATTCAGCGACGGCCGTCGTGCGAGGGTTGAGCATTGAAGGTTGATGGTTGAAAGCTTGCCCGCACCGTCAGGTAAGCACCCCATTTTCCGGTTGATGCCAGCGCCTATGGTTGCCCAGCGCATGAAGATCCTTCTTCAGCACAAGACAACCGGTCTTTATCTCCAGCAGCCCGGTGTCTGGACGCGCGACATTCAAGCCGCCACGGATTTCCGAACTTCCCAGAATGCAATCAAGCACGTTCACGCCGAATGCCTGACAGAGGTGCAGGTCGTGGCAGTGTTTGTCGGCACCGGCTACGTCGAATCGATCCGCTACGCAACCAGCGCCGCAAATCGCAGCCGCAATTTGCGGGCTTCATTCTGGAATCAAAGCAAGGCCTGAAACGAGAGGCGGATTCCAGGTTCACGAATGACTGCGAACAGCATCGCGGACAGAGGCTCACCAGCAAAAAGCCCGCTCGAAGTGAGCGGGCTTGTGTTTCAGATCTGCTCGAATTTCAGTTCGAAAGATATTCGCGGGGATCGGCGATTTTGCCTGCCAGGGCACTCGCGGCCACGGTTGCCGGCGAGGCCAGGAACACCTGCGATTCCTTGTCGCCCATGCGGCCGGGGAAATTGCGGTTCGTGGCGCTGATGCACTTGATGCCGGATTTGTTGATGCGGCCGAACGTATCCACCGGACCGCCGAGGCACGCCGCGCACCCGGCGTTCTCAGTCATCTGTACACCGGCGCTAACAAGCACATCCCAGATCGTCTGGTCGCCCCAGTACGTCGTCTGAAGATCGCGCACGATCTCCGGAGTCGCAGGCACGCCGAACGTGTCGATCTTTACTTTCTTGCCCCGCAGCACGCGCGCGAATTCCACAAAGTCGCTTGTCTTGCCGCCCGTGCAAGAACCCACGTACGCGCGGTCCAGCTGCACACTCCCCATTTCCTTCGCCTTCTTGCGCTGACCCGGATCCGGGTGACACGCCACGGTCGGTTCGAGCTTGTCGAGATCAACAACCATTTCGTAAACGAAATCCTGGTCTGCATCCATTTCGACCGGTTCGTAGCTTTGCTTCGTTCCATTCAGGCGCGTGCGAGCATCGACGAATTCTGCGGTGCGCGAATCAAACGGGAAAATTCCGTTCTTGCCGCCCGCTTCGATCGCCATGTTCGCGATCGTCATGCGGTCATCCATCGAGAGCGACGCCACGCCGGGGCCATCGAACTGCATGGCTCGATAGGTCGCGCCGTCGAAGCCGATTTCACCGATGCAATGCAGGATGATGTCCTTCGCCATGACACCCGGCTGCATCTTGCCTTCGAGGCGGAAGTGCATTGTTTCCGGAACCTTGATCAGCAATTTGCCCGTGCCCATCACGAAGCCTGCGTCAGTGTTGCCGATGCCGGTTGCGAACTGGTTGAACGCGCCCGCCATGCAGGTGTGCGAATCGGTACCGAACAGGATTTCGCCCGGGCGCGTATGGCCTTTCTGCGGCAGCGCCGTGTGGCAGACGCCGGCGTAACGCGAACCGTACTGGCGGTTCAAAACGCCCTTCTTCGGATCGAACACCCAATGGCCGTTCGGATCGTCGATGACGTCGTAGAAATAGGCGATCCCCTGCTCCTTCACGAAGTCGCGCAGAATATCCACG
>CAMLLE010000460.1 GCA_946480555.1 uncultured Verrucomicrobia subdivision 3 bacterium | reverse complement strand
CCAGAGCGATCCGCAACAGGCCGAGGTCGCCCTCGACGCCCAGGCCGCTCTCGATTTTAACCGCGACGTCGCGGTCCGGCTGGCCCGCCCGCAGGCCGCGAACCACTTCTTCCGCCAGCTCGGTGAGATTCACGGGGCGAAACTTCATCTCGGCCTGGGTGACACGTGAGAGGCGCAACAGATCGTCGATCAGATGCCGCATTTGCTCGGTGCCGGCGAGAACCTTGTCCATGTAGAGTTTGCCGGTTTCGTTCACCGCCGATCCACATTCACGCATCAGGAGTTCGCCGTAACCGCGGATGCATCGCAGCGGCGCGCTCAGGTCATGCGACACTGCGTACGCGAACGATTCCAATTCCTCGTTCGCCACCGCCAGTTGCGCCGTGCGCTGTTCCACGCGCTTCTCCAGTTCTTCATACACACGCACGTTTTCCATCGCGACAGACGTGGTGTTGGCCAGCGCTTCCAGCAAGGACAACTCCTGCGTGTGCGGCTGGTAAGTCTTCGCCCAATAAATCCCAATTGCGCCAATCGGCGACTCCGGCCGGATCGGCACCATCGCGAGGCTTTTCACGAAAGTCGGGCGATACGCCTCCGCCGGTATGCGCGGATCGGCGTAGATGTCTTCAATCATCACCGAACGGCGATTCAACATGACCCAGCCGCTGATGCATCGGGACATGGGAAACCGCTGGCCTTTCCAAAGGGGGCTGATGGCGTCCTCCTCCGCATAGAAACATTTGTCGCCATCGCGCAACACAAACGTCGCGCCATCCGCTCCGGTGATCTGCCGTGCCGCGGTGCGGACGATGCGCATGATCGATGCGAGATCGCGCGCGAGGGACAATTCCTGGACCACCTCCACCAGCCGTGCCATGCGGCGATTTGCACGCTTGAGTTGGACCTTTCCAGCAGCGGCTTGCAAAGCGGCGAGCAATCGCGGGGTGGAATCTTTGGGGATAAAATCGTCCGCGCCAGCCGCCAGTGCCGCTTCCGCCTGGCGCCTGTCTTCCGAGCCCGACAAACAGAGAAACGTGATTCCCGGCTGAACCTTCCGAGCCAGCGAGATCGCCTCCAAGGTCGTCAGCCCAACGACGCCGTTGTCGGCCAGAATCAGGTCGGGGTTGTGGGTTTCGAGCAGCCGTTTGAATTCCTCCTGGCTGGTGGCGAGTGCGATGTCAGCCGCGATCCCAGAACCTGTGATCGCTCGCTCAATCAGGAAGGCATCTTCTGCGCAATCTTCTAGATGAAGTATCCGGAGGTCCATAGCGCCCAGCCACGATGCAGTCTAGTGCGTATCAACCAGTTGTCCAGCCTCCAACCCACAAAAACTTCGCGAAAAATCTGTTGACCCGGCACTCGCGCGGCCACGCCCGACAGATCAATTACAGCCAGAAAAACCTTCGTTCCCCTGCCCCGTTGTGATTAGCTCCCGGCCGCATGAAGTGGACTAAGACACTGATTCCGACACTCAAAGAAACGCCGGCCGAGGCCGAGATCGTTTCGCACAAGCTTTTGCTCCGCGCCGGATTGATCCGCAAGCTCACTGGCGGGCTCTACACGTTCCTCCCGCTGGGCCTGCGCGCGCTGCGCAAGATCGAACAAATCGTCCGCGAAGAAATGAATCGCGCCGGCGCCGTCGAAGTGCTGATGCCCGCTCTGCAACCGCCGGAAATCTGGCAGCAGTCCGGCCGATACGAAACGGCCGCCGACGTGCTCTATAAAGTCCGCGATCGTGCGAAGAAGGAATGGGTGCTGAGCCCGACGGCGGAGGAAGTCATCACCACGCTCGCGGCAGGCGAAATCAATTCCTACCGCCAGATGCCCGTGAACTTTTATCAGGTCAGCATCAAGTTCCGGGACGAAATCCGCCCGCGCTTCGGCCTCATGCGCGCCAAGGAATTCATCATGAAGGACGCTTACAGCTTCGACGTCAGCGACGACGCGGCGATGGCGAGCTACCGCAGAATGTATGATGCCTACAAGCGCATCTTCGATCGTTGCGGGTTGAAGAATTTCCCGGTCGAAGCCGACACCGGCGTGATCGGCGGCAACTACTCGCACGAGTTCATGGTTCCCGCTGAGACAGGCGAGAACGATGTGGTGTTCTGCGAAGCGTGTGGTTACGCCGCAAATGTCGAGAAAGCCACGAGCGGCATTCCGAAAACCGCGCCACGCGAAGCGGGACCAGCGATTGAGAAGTTCGCGACGCCGGGCGTTGTCACCATTGAAGCGCTCAGCAAAGCGCCTTACAGCGTGGCGGCCAACCGACAGATCAAGACGTTGATTTACATGGCCGACAGCAAGCCGGTGCTGGTTCTCGTTCGTGGCGATGACCAATTGAACGAAGCCAAGCTGGCGGGCGCGATCGGAACCACGATCTTTCGTCCGGCCGAGGCGCAGGAAATCTTTGACGCGCTCGGTGCGCATCCTGGAAGTCTCGGAGCCGTCGGCGTCACGAAGTTCCCGGTTTATGCCGACGAACGCCTGCGCGGCGCCAATGACATGACAACTGGCGCGAATGAGGATGGATTCCATTTCAAAAACGTCTCCATCGACCGCGACATCACCGTCACGAAATGGACCGATTTGCGCACCGTCGGAAAAGGCGAACCCTGCGCGAAGTGCGGCAAACCGTTGAAGATTCAACGCGCAATCGAAGTCGGCCACGTGTTCAAGCTCGGCACGAAATACAGCGAGAAGTTGAACGCGATGTTCCTTTCCGAAGACGGCCAGCGGCATCCCTGCGTGATGGGCTGTTACGGCATCGGCGTCACACGCACGCTCCAGGCAGTGATCGAACAGAGCAACGACAAGGATGGCATCATCTGGCCGCTGAACGTGGCGCCATACACGGTGTGCATCACGCCACTGAGCGTCGCGCCGGATAGCGCGGCCATGAAGCTGGCGGAACAATTTTATGCAGAACTCACCGCGGCCGGCGTGGATGTGATCCTCGACGATCGCGACGAACGGCCGGGCGTGAAGTTCAAGGACGCCGATCTCGTTGGCTTCCCCATCCGCATTGGCATCGGCGAAAAGTCGCTGGCCAAGGGCGAGGTGGAAATCAAGCCACGCTCCGCCGCCTTCATTTCGGTGAAGTCCGAAGAAGCCGTGGCGCGCGTGCTGGCGATGATTCAGGAGCAGGCGAGCAAATAAGTAGTGTGGCAGGCTTCCAGCCTGCCCGATTCAGACAGGCACACTTCAGATAGGCACCACTGCGCCTTAACCGAGAAGTTTGAGACTCGTCACCTCGTCTCCTACGGGGATTCACAGGAGGGGACGAAGGGAACAAAGGGGAGCGTGGCTGACCATTCTTTGTATTCTTCGTTTGCTTCTGTTGACTGCTTTTTTGAACGCAGAGGCGCAGAGAACGCTGAGAGCCGCGGAGTTTTCTCTGCGGAACTCAGCGTTCTCCGCGTCTCTGCGTTGAAGATGACGAGCCCGGAGGTGACGGGCTGTCCAACTGGTTCAATCAAGTTTGAGACTCGTCACCTCGTCTCCTACGGGGAAGAGGTAATGCTTGTTGAAGCTTCTCAGCTCTTCTTGAAAACGTATTCCGCACGGAAATC
>CAMLLE010000459.1 GCA_946480555.1 uncultured Verrucomicrobia subdivision 3 bacterium | reverse complement strand
CTTCTCCGTGCGGCTGTTCCCGCCGCCGGGTGTGCCGGTCTCGATCAGCTACTTCACCGAGGGGATGAGTGCGATACCGGGAGAAGACTTTGATTTCGCCTCCGGTACCGTGACGTTTGCTCCGGGTGAAACAAACCAGACCATTTCGATCACGATTCACGGAGATACCACTCCAGAGGCAGCGGAGAGCTTTGCCCTGTCATTCTTCAATCTGACGAACGTGACCATGACCAATTTCAGCGCGAACGCCGTCATCGCAAATGATGACGCGCTGGCAGTCGTCTATGTGCGTTCGAATGAAGGATTGCCCTGGGGATCATTCGAAGACGCCGTTGCCTTGGATATGGCGTTCGGGTCAGGCAACTGGACGGATGAACGCTACGAAACCGTCACGCCCGAGGCATTGTTTACGCCGGACACCTTCCTGGTCATCCTGGAAGGCGGCGACCAGAGCACGGCTGCGTTCACAAACTTCATGATGCTCAACCCGGCTGCAATCCAATCATGGGTCGCGAATGGCGGGCGGCTCTTCATCAGCGTCGCACCGAGCCAGGACGACGACTTCATGTTCGATTTGAGTTTCGGTGTCACTCTCACTTATTCGTACTTCAGCAGCGAGGGGCTGGCAGTGGTTCCGAACCACCCGATCTTCAACGGGCCGTTCATCCCTTGCGGGACAAGCTGGTCAGGAAGCTGGCTGAGCACTGCCATTTTGTCGGGCAGCATGGAACCGCTGATCACGGGGTACAATGGCGAAACGTTGCTGGCTGAATCCATCGACACCGGCGGACTGGTGCTGTTCGGAACGCTGACGCCGGCGGACTATCATTCCAGTTTCGACGAGTCGTTGAATCTGCGCGCGAACATGTTCGCCTACGCGGCGAGTGGTCCGCTGAATGGTTCGGGCGCACCGGCGTTCGTCGGGCAGCCAAATCAACTGAAACTCGTGCGGGGTTCAGACTCGGTGCAGCTGGAAATCTCCGGTCAGAACGGTGACATGTGCCTGGTCCAATGTTCCACCGATCTCGTGAACTGGACGACTGTCAGCACGAATTGCGTCTCGGGCAACAACCTCTGCATCCAGCTCCCGATCAAGAAGGACCAGCCGCAGCTGTTCTACCGCACCATCCGGCTGCCTTGATTCAAGAGCTGCTTCCTCATTCAACTCCGCCAGCAGCAATGCTTGCGGAGTTTTTTCTTTCAACCGGGACTGTGCGAAAACCTTGTAGCCATTCGCGGAGGCTCTTCGTCTGAGCCGCCGTTCGGTTTGACCGCCGGAACAACTCGTGGAAACTCAGGAACGCATGATTCCAATTTTACAGGTTCGCAACCTGACAAAAACGTATCGCACGGAAGCGGGGCCGCTCACCGTTCTCAAGGATGTGAGCCTGGATCTCGCCGCGGGCGCCACCTGCTCGATTGTCGGCCCGTCCGGCAGCGGGAAGACGACGCTGCTGGGCTTATGCGCGGGACTGGATCAACCCAGCTCGGGCTCGGTCTGCATTGACGGGCGGGAATTGCACTCGGCCACGGAGGACGGACGCGCCAGGCTTCGCAACGAACTCATTGGTTTTGTGTTCCAGAATTTCCAGCTCATTCCCACTCTGACCGCCCTGGAAAACGTGATTGTGCCGCTGGAGCTGCAGGGCAAACGAGCAGTGCGGGATCGCGGTATGGAATTGCTCGCAAAGGTGGGGCTCGCGGAACGGCCCGGACATTATCCGGCGCAACTTTCCGGTGGCGAACAGCAGCGCGTGGCTTTGGCACGCGCGTTCATCAATCAACCGAAGATTCTCTTTGCCGATGAACCGACCGGCAACCTCGATGCCGAAACGGCGGAGCGGGTTGTCGAATCGTTGTTCGACTTGAACGCTTCGTTTCAAACCGCGCTCGTGCTTGTGACGCATAACCTCGATCTCGCCCAACGCACCGGGCGCATCTTCAAGTTGCATCGCGGCTTGCTGGTGGCGGAGGAAGCTGGGCTGGGGAAAACTCGCGTGCCTGTGGCGGCGTCATGAAAGCCCTCTTCGATATTTTTGCGCAGCTGTTCCGGCCATGGACCTGGCTGATGGCATGGCGGGACAGCCGCCGCAGCCGCCGGCGATTGCTGCTTTACGCGGCGTCCATCGTCCTTGGTATCGCGGCGCTGACGGCGATTTCATCTTCCGGCCGTCAGATGCAGCAGGCGATTGAAGAGCAATCGAAGGCATTGCTCGGCGCGGACTTGATGGTGAACACGCGCGACTCGGGACTGACGCCGGAACAAGATGCGTTTCTGAAATCGCTCGGTGGCGAGCAAGCCCGCGAGATCAACTTCGCGTCGATGGTTTATTTCGTGAAGACCGAAGGGACCCGGCTGGTGCAGGTCCGCGCGCTGGCCGGCAATTTCCCGTTTTACGGTGAATTGGAAACCGCTCCCGCCGGTACGATTTCCGAACTGCGAGCGGGCAGGGGAGCGCTGGTGGAGCAGAACTTGATGGACGTCTTCAATGCCAAGGTTGGCGATCCGATTAAGGTGGGCGACGTGACCCTGCCCATCGCTGGGGTGCTGACGCGCGTGCCGGGAGAGACGATGGGCTTTGGCACTATTGCGCCGCGCGTCTATATCCCGCTCGCGAGCATTGAAAAGAGCGGCTTGCTGGGCGAGGGCAGCCTCGCGCGCTACAAAGTTTATTTGAAGTTTCCCGCAGCGGTGGATGTCGAGGCATTTGCCGATGCGCGCCGGGCTGAGTTCAGACGGTTAAATCTGCGTTACGACACGGTCCAGGAACGCCAGCGCGATCTCGGTCGCGCGTTGGAGAACATGATGCGCTTCCTGAATCTCATCGGTTTCGTGGCTTTGCTGCTGGGCGGCGTCGGCGTGGCAAGTGGAATTCACGTTCACATGAAGCAGAAGCTCGGGACGATCGCGACGCTGCGCTGCCTCGGTTGTTCCACCGGCCAATCCTTCGCGATCTACTTTGCGCAGGCAGCAGCGCTTGGCGCAATCGGTGCCGTGGCTGGAGCAGCCATTGGAGCCACGGTGCAATACTTCGTTCCCACGCTGCTGGCCGATTTCATCCCGTTCGCAATTCAGCCGGCTTTGTCATGGCGCGGGCTGTGGAGTGGCATCTGGATCGGATTCCTGATTTGCATGTTGTTCGCGCTGCTGCCGTTGATTCCCGCGCGCCGCATTCCACCGCTGGCCGCTCTGCGATCCGCCTTCAGCGAAGAAGCAGGCTCGCGACGCGACCCGTTGCTGTGGCTGGCCTATGCCTTGATCTTTGCGGGGCTCATCGCGTTTGGCGTGATGCAGAGCCGGGAATGGAAGCATGGCGTCGGTTACGCCATCGGCATCATCGTTGCATTCTCGCTGCTGGCCGGGATGGCGTCAGCAGTCTCATTCGTTGCGCGCAAAATGGCCATGGCGCGCTGGCCGTTCGCCTGGAGGCAGGGGCTGTCGAATCTGTATCGTCCCAACAACCGCACGGTGCTGCTGATGGTTTCACTCGGCATGGGAACGTTCCTTGTCCTGACACTTTATCTGGTGCAGATGAATTTGCTGGGGGAATTGCTGCGGCCGAAAAGCGATCGCGATGGCAAC
>CAMLLE010000458.1 GCA_946480555.1 uncultured Verrucomicrobia subdivision 3 bacterium | reverse complement strand
AGCCTGGTGTCAAACAGGCTGAAGCCATCATGATGTTTCGTGGTGAATACGACGTATCTCATGCCTGCCGCTTTCGCGGCTTTCGCCCATTTTTTCGGGTTGAAGTTCACCGGATTGAACGTCTTTCGCAGCGCGAGGTAATCCTGCTGAAAACGTTTCAAATCCTTGCCGCGTCCAGTCCATGCCGCCAGATCATCGGGGCGGGCCCACGTGTCCTCTTCAACCAGCGGCCACGATTCAATGCAGCCCCACTGGCTGTAGATGCCCCAGTGCATCATGAAACCGAGCTTCTGATCCTGGAACCATTCGAGACGCTCCTTGAGCCAGGGTTCCGTATCGCTGGAATCCGCAGCGTGAATTGCATGAACGCTGCCGGCCAGGAAGAGGGCCATTGCGAGACATTGAAGTATCCGTGTCATGTCCGTGCAGCCTAGCAGAACGCACATCCCACGCGGCAATGGCCCACATTGGCTATGTTCCCGGCCATTCGGCATTGTCACATTGCGCGCATGAACGGCGAAAGACGGCAGGTCGATCGGAAACTCAGCCCGGGTTCCGCGGCTGCAATTGAAGTCATCCGTTCAATTGCCAGCACAGCCAGCCTGCCGATCCACCAGGAACATTTTGCAGGACAACGTATTTAGCCTGTGCTAAACAGCCTTAAACTATGAATCCGGCGTCCAAGCAACGTCCAAGCGAATCGCAGGAGCAGACCGGCACCCCCCCTTCCAGCGCTCCGGCGAACGAATGGGAGGAGCGTCTGTTTCGGAATTCCTACACGCGAGGTGGGCAGCGGTTCTTCTTGGAAGGCTGGTCGGTGAAAATTCAGCACCAAGGCCGGAGACGCACGTTTTCCTTGGGCACGGTCGATAAGGTGGCGGCGGCGGCAAAAGCGAAAGCGATTTACGAAAACATCGTCACCCGCGGATGGGAAGCTGTGGCACGCGAGCGTGTTTCCCGGTCTGCGACGGCGCAAACCTTGATGTCACCTGGCGAAAACATTTGGCGCGAACGTTTGCTGGTTCGCCGGTATCGCTTCCCGCCATCCGAGGAAGCTGAAAACGATCTTTCCGTGAAGATCGATCACGAAGGCGTGGGTTACTGGTTTCCCCTCAAGACGTCGAATCCGCCCGCCGCCGGGCAGGCGGCAGACAGAATTTTCAGCAACGTCCTGGAACAAGGCTGGCCGGCGGTTTGCCGCGAGTTTTCACGCGAATTGATCGTGGGCTTTGAGTGGTGTTCCAATCCCATTCTTTGGACCTACACCACCATTCACACGCTCGTGACGGGACCAGCCGAACCCTCCCGATCTGCAGCAGATCCCAACGTCCGGCGCGTGCTGGTTGTGGAATCCGATGCTGGAATCCGACGCGCGCTGCAATGGTGCATCAATCAGCCCTCGGAGTTCCAGGCCATCGCCTGCGATTCGCCGGAGGAGTTTCTGCACGCATTTGCCGTTCACAAACCGCAGCTGGTTTTGTTGAACCGGAATCTCGCAGAACGCATCGGCTTTGGTTCACCCGGGCGAGTGGCGGCGATTCAGCGGAACATTCCGGCGCTGACTTATTCCGTGGCGGTAGATGGCGATCATCTGTTTGTTTCCACGCCGGGCGGCGCTGACGGATACCTGCTTCGCCGGGTTGCACCCGCGGCTGTGCTGGAGCCAATCGCAGGAATCCCCGCGCGCAACGTCTTAACGGTCGAAGAAATCGATCGGAGCGTGAAAAGCTACTTCAAGGATTCGCTGCTCCCACGCCCGAGGGAGTTGAGCGGCGCGATTGCGCGGCTGACGGCGCGCGAACTGGAGGTGCTCGGGTTGCTGGGCAAAGGTTGCGTGGACAAGGAAATTGCCCAGGCACTTGGCATCAGCGCCTGGACCGTTCATGGGCATATCAAGAAGATCTTCGAGCGGCTGGGTGTTCGGACTCGCACGGAAGCGGTGGTGCTTTACCTGGAGAAGTAAGGCAGGGGAAAGAAGGGGAAGGGAAAACGCGCGGAGTGGCGTTCACGGTAGAAACGCTCGGAGCACGAACTGGGACTGCTGAGACCTTCCTCTTTCAATGGCCCCGATCGGGATTCGCTCGGAAGAAGCGAGATGCTCTGCGCCGACCACCGGCGAAGTCCAATGAATAGCAGGTGCACTTGCCACCTGCGCGAGGCGAAATCCACCCGCAAACCGGTTTGATTCTTCCCCGCTGATTCGCCACTCTCCCAAGCCTGTGAACATTTCCGACCATCGCAAGGCAATCGACCAGCTCGATTCTCAAATCGTGCGACTGCTCAACGAACGCACGCAACACGTGCTGGCGATCGGCGAAATCAAGCTCCGCGCAGGCGAGGAAATCTACGCGCCGCACCGCGAACGCGCCGTGCTCCAGCGTGTGGCCAAACAAAACAACGGGCCCATCACCAACAGTTCGTTGCGCGCGATCTACCGCGAAATCATGTCCAGCGCGCTCTCGCTCGAGAAGTCGCTGACCATCGCGTACCTTGGACCGGAAGCCACATTCACGCATCAGGCCGCGATCCGCCGCTTCGGTTCCAGCCTGCTCTACGCTCCGCACAAGACCATTGCGGATGTCTTTTCCGACGTGAGCAAGAATCGCGCGGATTACGGCGTCGTGCCGGTGGAGAATTCCACAGAGGGCGTTGTAACGCACACGCTGGACATGTTCGTGGACAGCGATCTCAAGATCGTTGCGCAGATCATTTTGCCCGTGCAGCAATGCTTGCTGAGCAATTCGCCCCGCGCGCAGATCCGAAAACTCTATTCGCATCCTCAGTCACTTGCGCAATGCCGGGGCTGGATTCAGAACCATCTGCCGCACGTTGAGATCGTAGAAACATCCTCCAACGCGCGCTCGGCGGAGATTGCTGCCAAGGAAAAGGGAACCGCCGCCATCGCGGGCGTGCTGGCCGCGGAGAAATACGGGCTCACGATTCTGGAACAGGACATTCAGGACAACGCCGCGAATGCGACTCGGTTCCTCGTGCTCGGCCGCGTTTGCAGTCCGCCCACCGGCGACGACCGCACGAGCATCATGGTCAGCATCACCGACAAGGTTGGGGCGCTGCATCACGCGCTGGCCGCGTTCCGCAAAAACCGGATCAACCTGACGAAGATCGAATCACGGCCGAGCAAGCGGAAGGCGTGGGAATATTTCTTCTTCATCGACTGCGACGGGCATCAGCACGATCGCAAGGTGGCGAAGGCCATCGCGATGCTGGAGCAGGAATGCAGCTACGTGAAGGTGCTGGGGTCGTATCCGAATTCGGATTAAAGACCGCTTCGTGGCGGCTGGCGTGAGCCGGCTCTGACTTCTCCGTCGGCGATTCGAGAGCGGACTGACGTCCCTGCTACGTCACTTTGGCAGCTGCGCGTCCACGATTTCGCAGAGCACGTGGTAGAGCAGTTTGTGGGCTTCCTGAATTCGCGCGGTATTGTTTCCCGGCACAATCAAATCAAGCGTGGCGGCACCTTTGGTGAATCCGCCGTCGCGCCCGAGGAAACAGATCGATTCCAGGTTGCGACGTTTCGCCTCCTCCAAAGCGCGCAGAATGTTCTTCGATTTGCCGCTCGTGGTGAACGCTACCAGCACGT
>CAMLLE010000457.1 GCA_946480555.1 uncultured Verrucomicrobia subdivision 3 bacterium | reverse complement strand
CTGGCTCGTATTCCTTCTTCAGTTCACGTCCAACGACCTCTTCTGGAATCGCTACTTCGCCCTGAGCCTGGACGGCCTGCGCCACGGCTTCGTCTGGCAGCTCATTACGTTTCAGTTCCTCCACGCCGGCTGGATGCACATCATCTTCAACTCGATCGGCCTTTATTTCGTCGGCCGCGGCATCGAGTTCATGCTCGGAGCAAAGCGTTACGTCCAGCTGTACCTCATCTGCGGCGTCGCGGGCGGCTTGTTGCAGATGGCGTTTGCAGCCGTGGCGCCCATGAAGTTCGACGGACCGGTGGTGGGCGCGTCCGCGGGCGTTTCCGGGTTGCTGACCACGTTCGCGATGATGAACTGGTCGAACCGCTTCCTGATGTTCCTCTATTTCTTCCCGGTGCCGATGACGGGACGCACTTTGATTTGGATTTTGCTCGGCTTGTCGGTGATCGGCATCGCCTTTCCCTCCGGCAGCGTCGCGCACGCGGCGCATCTCGGCGGCGTGCTCGCTGGAATGGCCTGGGTGAAATTGAACTGGCATCTGGATTACGTCCGACTGCCTTGGGAAAGCTGGGGCGAAGCGCTTGCGAAGTTGAATCCGTTCAAACGCCGTCGCCCCAATCGCGATTTTGTCCGCGCCAATCCTGTCAAGAATTCCGGCTGGAAAGTCAGCAGTCCGGGCGTCGTCATCGATGTTCAGGGCGAGGAATTCATCAGCAAAGAAGTGGACCCGATTCTCGACAAGATTTCCGCCCATGGCATTCAAAGCCTGACCGAACGCGAACGGCAGATCCTCGAAAAGGCCAGAAGCAAAATGGCGAAGTGAATATTGGTTTCGGTGGACCGATTCGTAAATCAACCTTCCCACACAACCTTCAACCGGCCTCCAACGCGTGCAGAACGACGCGTCCTGCCAGGCGGGAGATTCAGATGATCAAATCCGAGTTCGGCTTCTTCGAATCGGCACGGCTTCGATACTTCTCCGATTCACTGTGCAGCAGCGCCTTCTCTCTCGGCGTCAGACTGTGAATCCCTTCGCGCGAAACCTTTTCCAGGACAGCGTCGATGGCCGCGGCACGGGCGCGATGTGATCCCGCCTCAGGTTTTGCAGGGCGCTTGCGGAAGAAGCCTCCGGGCGGCAGCAGCATCGGGTTCTTCACCAGGAATAAGAAGATCAACGTTCCCACGCCAGACACGATCAGAAACACCTTCCAGTTCGCGCGGATGATCTCAGGATTCAACGCAGCCGACGTCCACAAGCCCAGCATCGAACCTCCAATGTGCGCATCGTGCCCGACATAATCCCAGCGTTTGTGCATCGCGAACACCGACGCGGCGAGATACGCGATCGCATACAACCAGCCAGGAATCCAGAACGGCAGCGGAAACATCATCAGGCTGGCGCCCGGAAACAGCACAATGAAACTGAACACCACGCCGCAGACGCCGCCCGACGCGCCCCACGCGCGGTATTCGTGATGCCGATGCATCCAGAGCGACAACAGGCTGCCGCCGATCACGGACACGAAGTAAATCGCCAGCAAATTGATTATGCCAAAATGCGTTTCGATGTGCTGGCCGAACAGAAACAGCGTCACCATGTTCATGCCCAGATGCATCCAGTCAGCGTGCAGAAATGCGGAGGTGACCAGCCGATGCCATTCTTTCCCGGCGAGAATTTCAGGAATGGAAAACAGGAATCGGTCCGCGAAAGGCGGCGAGCGAAACCCCTGAAAGGAGAACAACACCGTCACGATGATCAATGCAATGGTGCATGGAGCTTCGGGCATTTGCATGGTCAGGTTCGTTGGCGACGAAAAAACTTAATCAGCCGGCGAGGACGTGTCGAGCGGTTCAGCTGGAACCGCCTTCGCGCCTGTTGGCAGGCAATTAACGCCGAGTCGCAAAGAGGCCAGGGCGCGAAGGAACCGCAGGCTGATTGCCAGAACCTCCGCATCTTCCGGCGGTGACGCTCGGAAAACCATGCATTGAGGAGTGCGCTCTTGGCGTCCTTGCGTCGAAACCGCCGGCAGCCAGCTGAGTTGCATTCTCACTTTCCCGCCTGCGCGTTTTCCCTATGATTGCCGCCCATGATTACGCGCTATTCGCGCCCCGAAATGCGGGCGATTTGGACCGACGAGAACAAATTGAAGATCTGGCTGCAGATTGAACTCCTCGCCAGCGAAGCATTGGTGAAGGAAGGCGTGGTGCCCGCCCGGGATTTCGCGAAGATCAAAGGCGGCTGCGACAAATGGTTCGCCGATCTCCCCGGCCTCGTGGCGCGTCAGCGGGAACTCGAGAAAACGCTCAACCACGATGTCATCGGCTTCACCACTGCCGTGGCAGAAGCAATCAACGACAGCGCCAGCCGCTGGTTCCATTTCGGGCTCACCAGCAGCGACGTCGGCGACACCTGTTACGCGGTGCAGATGATGCAAAGCGCGGAAATCCTGATCGCGGACGTGAAGAAACTTCTGCCCGTGATCAAGAAGCGAGCGAACGAGCACAAGTTTACGCCGTGCATCGGCCGCAGCCATGGCATTCATGCGGAACCGACCACGTTCGGACTCAAGCTCGCCCTCATGCACGATGAGTTTGCCCGTGCGTTGCGGCGGCTGGAATCCGTGAAGTATTCGGTCAGCGTCGGCAAGATTTCCGGCGCGGTTGGCACGAGCGCCCATTTGTCTCCACGGGTGGAAGCTTACGTCTGCAAAAGGCTCGGCATCCGTCCGGCACCCATCGCGACACAAGTAGTTCAACGCGACATTCACGCGGAATTCCAGACAACGATGGCGCTCGTCGGCGCGAGCATCGAGCGCTGGGCGGTTGAATTCCGCCATTTGCAGCGCACGGAAGTCCTCGAAGCGGAAGAGCCATTCACGAAGGGCCAGAAAGGTTCCAGTGCCATGCCGCACAAGCGCAACCCGATCACTTGGGAACGCCTCACCGGCCTCGCGCGCGTGCTGCGTGGGAATGCCGTGGCTTCGTTGGAAAACGTCGCCCTCTGGCACGAGCGTGACATCAGCCACAGCTCGGTCGAGCGCATTATTTTTCCCGACAGCTGCACGCTGCTCGACTACATGTTTGGCCTGCTCACGCGTTTGATGGAAGGCCTGAACGTTTATCCGGAGAACATGAAACGCAATCTCGGCTTGAGCCTTGGCATGTGGAACAGCCAGACGGTGCTGCTCGCGCTGATCCGCAAGGGCCTCACCCGCGAAGATGCCTACGCCCTGGTCCAGCGCGGTGCGATGAAAACCTGGGAAGTCAAACACGCCGGGCGCGACGACGCCAACTTCCTCGAAGTGCTGAAGTCGGATCCAGATGTCGCCAAGCACTTCAAGAAGGGCGAACTCGAGAAGCTCTGTTCGCTTGATTTCCATTTCAAGGAAGTGAACAGCCGGTTCAAGAAATTGGGACTGTGAACCTCCCCGCCGTGCATTCACCCGCTTCAAATCGTTACGACTCGAAGGAATTCTACCGCCGCTGCGGCCGGTCAGGAGTCAGGCTTCCGCTGATTTCACTCGGTTTGTGGCACAACTTCGGCGCGAACGATTCGTTTGAAAACGCCCGCGCGATTGCGCTCCGCGCATTCGATCTCGGCATCACCCACTTCGAT
>CAMLLE010000456.1 GCA_946480555.1 uncultured Verrucomicrobia subdivision 3 bacterium | reverse complement strand
AGATCGCTGAAGCGGACCAGCTGTCCGGTGTAGGCGGCGATCCGGCCCATGAGCGCCGTGATGGTTGATTCCGCCACGTTGCGTGCTTCATTCAGCGGCTGGCCTTTAGCGATGCTTTCCAGCAAATCGACCTGTTCCTGAACCTGGCCGTTTGGATGCGTCCGGAAATCCGGGAGCTTCAGGCTGGCCAGTTTGGCGGAATTCAATTTGCCGCCACCATACGCCGCGCCTTCGGTGCCGATGAAATATTCGCTGACGGAATCGTAACAGCCGTTGATCTGCCGGCACATGCTGTGGATGTGGCAGTCTTCGCCGTAATTGTAGTCCACGCTGAAGAAATCAAACTGGTTACCGGTCTGCCGCCGCGCGCGCCCGCCGAAACCGACCGCCGACACCGGGGTGCGACCGATGAACCAGTTTGCCACATCAAGGTTGTGGACATGCTGTTCCACAATGTGATCGCCCGAGGTTTCCACAAAGCTCGTCCAGTTCTTCACCATGTAGCTTGCGTCGGTGTCGTTGGGCTGGCGTTCGCGATACCACAGCTTGCTCTGGCACCAGCTCACTGTGCCGCCCAGGATCTTCCCGATGGCGCCTTCCGCGATCGCGCGCTGGTTGCGAAGATAGTTGCCGCTGTGGCGGCGCTGCGTTCCGGCGGCGATCGACAACCCGTGCTTCTTCGCTTCTTCGCCCAGTTCAATCACTTTGCGAGCGCCGACGGGATCGACAGAGATCGGCTTTTCAATGAACAAATGCTTGCGCGCCTTTACGGCGGCTTCCATGTGCAATGGGCGGAAGTTCGGCGGTGTGGCAAGAATCACGATGTCAACCGGCTGTTCGACGACTTTGTGATAGGCGGCCGGCCCGCTGAAGACGCGTTCGGATGCGACGCTGAACTTCTTCCCCGCGTTCTGCGCGCGATCCGGCATGAAGTCCGCCACCGCATAAATTTCCACCTCATGTCCGGTCACCTTTGCCGCGGTCAGAATGTCATCGGCTGCACCGGTGCCGCGTCCGCCGCAACCGACCACGCCGACGCGGAACTTGCGCGGCGAGTTTTGGGCGTTGATGTGGAAAATGGGAACGGTGGCAGCCACAGCGCTGGCGATGGCGACGTTGTTGATGAATTTGCGGCGCGAGAGGTTCGTTGAGTCATTCATAATTTTAGTTCAGTTCGGACGGCATTTCCGTTCCGCGTATTCGCTGAGTGGACGGAAAGACGGCGGGCGCTCGGGAATGGTGACAGCGAACATGGGTTCCGAGGCGGGGTTCCTGCGAACCCGGTCGGAACTCCTTGTGCAGCCATGGTATTGCGCAGCCATTTGGAGATCGCCGCAAGCCGCTGGGTGGTGCCGGTGGTGGGACTCGAACCCACACGACTGTTTAAGGTCCCGGGATTTTAAGTCCCGTGCGTCTGCCATTTCGCCACACCGGCGTGCGGTTGCTTGCGTCGATGAAGGGAAGTTTCCGGCAAAGCCGCTTCTGCCGTCGAGAAGGAAATTGCGCCGTCACGACGGCGCAGCCCCGGCACGCGCTGATGACCATGCAGCCTCGTCAGAGTGGCGAAATTCTCAACCGCAGCTCGCAAGGAATCGGCGGCACGGAATACTTTTCCAACACACCAGGGCCGCAGCTGCCATTGCCCAGGCCGGAATGGCGCGCATCGAGCGAAAGCACCACGGCGTCACGAGGCTGCAATTCATGGGAGTGACGCACGCGCATCAGGTCGGCCACGCCGAAGGGCAGCGCGGAAAACGAGAACGGTTTCTCAAGGCCGCTGATACGCACGCCGACGCCATCTGCGGCAACCAGTTCCAGCCAGCGCACGTCCTCTTTGTTGCCGGTTTCCTGCGGCCGCACGTAAGGAACGAACTGGTCCGCCACGGTGCCCGACCAAAGGCCGATGTCGGCGCTTTCTTTGCGGTCAGCGTAGTTCTCCCAAGGCCCGCGGCCGAACCACTGCAAATGATCCAGATCGCGCCGCAGCTCGATGACGATGCCGATCCGGGGCATCGCAGGCAACGAACCGAATGGTTCAAAGCGGCTGGTGTAATCAATGGTGCCGCGGGCGTGAATCAACCACAGCTCAACGTGGCGGTAGCCGCCACCATTTGTCGCAATCGAAGCGGAACGAACTTCCACCCGGAACGGTTCGCCCTTCGCGAAGTGAAATGATTCTACTTTGCGTTCCAGCTGATCGATGCCAGCCAGCCGCCAGTCGCGCGCCAGCCACTTCCCAAATCCGCGATCGTTGTCCGTCGGCGCCCGCATCAATTGCAGCACCGGCCCGCCGTTGGTGGAGGCAAGCACTGCGCGCCCGCCATAACGCAGTGACGTCAGCCTTCCAGTCGATCGGTTGAAGGACATTCCAAAATCCCTGCCACGAACGCTCAATTCGTCCCCGCGAACTTCGCTTGCAGGAGAGAAGGTGAGGAGTTTCTGATCGTTCTTGGAATCGGATTTCGACAGCTCGCCTGAATCCGCCGCCTCCGAAAGCTTCATCTGTTGCCACGCAATTTCATGTCCGGCTTCCGCCCATCGCATAACCTCTTTCAAATGAAAGCTGACGCGCAGCCAATGTTCGCCGCTCGCGAACGAGCGCCGCGGCCATTTGGCCGGAATCTTCACCACGGTTGAAGCTCCGGCTGGCAGGTTGACTGGGGGGAGAATCCCCAAAGCGGTCGTCGCGCCATTGCTTGAGACGGACCAGCGCGGTTCAAACTGATCGAGATTCAAGAACGCGTGACGGTTGATGATCCGAACGCGGATGTCGGCCGGCTGTTTCGAGGCCAATGTCATGCAGATCGGCTGATAAATTTTCTTCACTTCCCAGAACTTCGGGTACAACGCGCGATCTGAACTCACGATCCCTTTGATGCTGAAGACGCCGTGGTTCGGCACGTCGCCGAAGTCGCCGCCATAAGCGATGAACCTTGTCCCGTTCGCCGCTGTCTGGCGCAAACCCTGGTCGCACCATTCCCAAATGAAGCCGCCGAGCAGGCGCGGATGCGAATAGATCTCGTCCCAATATTCCCGAAGATTGCCGATGGCATTTCCCATGGCGTGGGCGTATTCGCTGGTGAGGACCGGGCGTGTGTCGTTGGTGCGGCGGGCGAGTTCCAGCAGGAAATCCCAGCGTGCATTTTCTGGCGCGTCAGGCTTGAGGTAGCGATCCATGACGCGCGGATAGAATCGACTGATCACATCCACGGTGTCCGGATCGCGCGGCGGAGTTGCGTCCGCTGCGCTGGGGCTGGAAGCGCCGTTGGTTGTTCCAATTCCTGGAACACTACGCTCCCGCGCTTCACCTTGTGCGCCTTCGTAGTGAATTGGCCGTGTGGGATCGAATTCCTTCAGCCAGGCCGAAATTGCGGCAAAGTTCGGCCCGTATCCCGATTCGTTGCCCAGCGACCACATGATCACGCTTGGATGATTTCTGTCGCGCTCGGCCAGGGCGATCCCGCGCGTGAGAAACGCCTGCGCCCAGCGCGGATCGTTCGCCAGATAACCGCGCGTGCCGTGCGTCTCGATGTTCGCCTCATCGATCACGTAAAGCCCGTAACGATCACAAAGCTTGTACCAGTGCGGATCGTTGGGATAATGCGAGGTGCGGACGGCGTTAATGTTT
>CAMLLE010000455.1 GCA_946480555.1 uncultured Verrucomicrobia subdivision 3 bacterium | reverse complement strand
CAGTCGTGCGGTGAGCGACTTCTTGTCCAGCCCTCGACAGCCATCTGGGGCTGCGGCGAAGGCGTTGATCGTTTGCGCAGCGATCAACAGGCAGATTCCGGTTTGCGCGAACCGGTCACCGAAAAGCCTCAATGCACGCATCGTGAAGAGCGTTTGTCATTTTGCGGAGTTGCTTCGGAGTGGTGCAGTAGGGCGGCATCAGGACGATGACATTTCCAACCGGGCGCGTCAGGACGCCGCGTTGGGCCATGGCTTCGCAGACGCGGATGCCGGCGCGTTCGCGCAGTTCGAACGGCGCGCGTGTGCGCCAGTCGCGAACCAGTTCAATCCCGGCGACAAGCCCAACCTGCCGGATGTCGCCGATGTGCGGGATGGCCCAAAGTGTTTCCAATCCGGCGCGCAGTTGTTCCTGCAGGGCAGCGCGCGCAATCTGACTCGCGCGGCTTCCAAGCAACTCAAGGCTCGCGAGCGAAGCCGCGGCGCCAAGCTGGTTGCCGGTGAAGCTGTGGCCGTGAAAGAACGTTTTGAATTCTTCGTACTCGCCGAGGAAAGCGTCGAAGATTTTTTGCGTGGTCAGCGTTGCCGCCATGGGCAGGTAACCGCCGGTGAGACCTTTGGCCACGCAGAGGAAGTCCGGTTGCACGCCTTCCTTGTGAGACGCAAACGGCGAAACGGAAACGCGGCTGCCCTGGCCGGCCGTTGGGATTCCGGTTCTTCCAAAGCCAGTCATCACTTCATCCGCAATGAGCAGTGCGCCGTGTTCTCGCGCCAGCGCTGCCACGCTTCGCAACCAACCTTCCGGTTGCGCGATCATCCCCGCTGCACCCTGCATGAGTGGTTCAAAGACAAACGCGGCGTAGGGATTTCCACGCTTGGTCTGAGTGCGAAACGCCTTCTCCGCAAGACGGACGCATTCGTTCCCGCACTTCACGCAAGTGCGCGCGTCCGCACGCTCGGGTTTGGCGCGGTTGAACGGGCAGCGATAGCAATACGGCGCTTTCAGTTTGTCCGTCTTGAACAGCAGCCCGGAGTAGGCCTTGTGAAACAGATCAATGTGTCCCAGCGAAACCGCGCCCACGGTATCGCCGTGATAAGCGCCGTCCAATGAAAGAAACCGCGGTTCACGTTTGCCGCCGCGCGTCCGCCGGGTGAACTCGTAACTGAGCTTCAACGCCACTTCCAAGGCAGTTGAGCCATCATCGCTGAAGAACACCCGCTCCAATCTGGGATTTGAGATATGCGATTGACGCGCTGCTTTCCCTGGCCGCTCGGGATTCGCAAATCGGGAATCGCAAATGGCAGGCGGATTTGCGGCGCGCACCAATTTCTCCGCCAGCAAACTGGCCGGTTCATTGGCAAATCCCAGCGCCGAGCTGTGGGCGATCTTTCGCAGCTGCCGCTGAATCGCGACGTTGATCTTCGGATGCCGATGCCCGTGCAGGTTGGTCCAGATCGAGGCGTTGGCATCGAGGTATTTCTTCCCGTGAACATCGCGCAGCACGGCGCCCTTGCCAGACGCGATCACGATCGGCTCGCGTTTCAGCCAATCGCGCATCTGCGTGAAGGGATGCCAGACGAACTGGTGATCAAGCTTGGCGAGCGGATGCATGGGGCGCAGCGGCGGAGGCGCGGTCAGTGGTTGGCAGAGCGTCGATGAGCAATTGAACGTCCGCGTCGGTGTGAGTTGCGGTCAGCGTGATGCGGAGACGGGCGGAATCGCGAGCGACCGTTGGAAAACGAATCGCCGGAGCGTAGATGCCGCGCGCCAGCAGTTGTGACGCAGCCGACAGCGCTGCGGCTTCGTCGCCAATGTGGATTGGAACGATGGCGCTGGAAGGAGGCGTCGCGATGGCTTGCGCGAGCTGATGCACCCGATCCCACAAGGCGCGCCGCCGGGTTTCGCCAGCCCGGGATTGGACCAACGCCAGGGCTGCCTTGGCCGCCGCGGCGGAGGCCGGAACAGGCGCGGTGCTGAAAATGAAACTGCGCGCGCGGTTGACGAGATAATCGATCAGGCGGCGGCTGCCACAGACGTAGCCGCCGCTCGCGCCAAGGGCTTTTCCCAAAGTGCCCATTTGAACTTCGACGTGCGCACTCACGCCCAATTCGTCCGCCAGTCCGCGCCCGAAGCTTCCGCATACGCCCGTCGCGTGAGCTTCATCCACCATCAGCCACGCGCCGTATTTCTCTTTCAACGCGATGATTTCTTTCAGCGGCGCACGGTCGCCATCCATGCTGAATATGCTTTCGGTGACGATGAGGATCTGCGGTTGCTTGCTTTCGCTGGAACGACCGAGGCGCGCTGCCCACTTCAGCTTTTCCTCCAACGATTCCAGATCGTTATGCGCGAACACCCGCAATTTCGCGCCGGAGAGACGCGCGGCATCCACGATCGACGCATGCACCAGCTTGTCGAGAATGATGACGTCGTCCTTTCCCAGCAACGCGGTGATGGAGCCGACGGCCGCGGCGTAACCTGTGGAAAATGTCAGCGCGGCTTTGGTGCCTTTGAACGCGGCCAGGGCCTCTTCGAGTTCGTGGAAGGGTGCGAGCGAACCGCAGATCAGGCGCGAAGCTCCCGCGCCAGCACCGAAGCGTTCGACGGCCCGCGCCGCGGCATCCTTCAGCAGCGGATCGTTGGCCAGGCCGAGATAATCGTTGGAAGAGAAGTTGAGCAGCGGCTGGCCGGCGAGAACGACCTTCCGCGCCTGCGGCGAATCGACGCGGCGCAGTTCGCGCAGGAGATTCTGCTCGCGCAGTCCGGTCAGGCGTCGGCTCAGTTCGGAGTCAAAAGCATTCACAGCGTCAACAACCGGCACGACAGTAAGGTGAAGCAGGGTTGCGCGGCAAATTTCGAATTTGGGAAAGGACGCGCCGGTCGCATCTCAAGTTTTATAGCGTTTCTCCAAATTCATTTCCGGATCATCTTACCGCGGAGGCGCAGAGGCGCGGAGGAAGCCCTATTTTGATTGCTCCGCGTCTCCGCGTCTCCGCGGTTGTCGGAAGCTTCTTCTGGTAACCGCTCTAGGCTTCAGGAAGATTTGATCGCGTGCTCCGAAGAGGCAAAGGGTGGTAGCCACGGGTGAAGCGCAGCGCAACCCGTGGTTACGATGCGAAGAAAATTAACCGCCCTGAAAGGGCGGCGGGCCACCGGTTCCTTTGCCCTTTCAGGGCATCATCGACTCTTCCTTGCATCCACGGGCCTTCGCCGCGCCGAAGCGGCTGCGGCCGCGCTGGCGGGCGAAGGCCCGTTGCTTCCAGCTGACGCTCCTTCGGAGCTGAGTGTCGCAGACAACCAGATTATGGAACCAAAAGTTGGAATGCGCCCGGCGCTCTGAAAGTCCGCCAGAGTGCATCCCCAAAATGGTGGATGCGATTCGGTGTGCGTTTTCACCGCTGCGTCCGCTACTTTCTCTTCACGTTGCATGAATCGACTTCGATGTCTCTATTTCGTTTGCGCGCTGCTGACGCTGGGTTTGTCCGCGCGTTCCTCAGCGTCAGGATTTTCGCTCATCTCCCCCAAGCTGGCTGGCGGCGAGGCGCTGGGCATTGATGATTTGCATTACGAAACCGCCTCTGGACGCGTGGAGATTCCCGTTCAGCCTGGCCAGGTGCGACGCAACGCAAA
>CAMLLE010000454.1 GCA_946480555.1 uncultured Verrucomicrobia subdivision 3 bacterium | reverse complement strand
GCGCGCCGCGGTGGCGGTGTGGACATCCACTCCGGTGCGAAACGCTTCGAGCAATCCCATTTCCCGGCTCAGCGCGGCAATGATGCGCAGTTCAATCTGCGAATAATCAGCCGACAGCAGCAGGTGATCCGCGTCGCGCGGCACAAAGGCTTTGCGGATTTCCTGGCCGCGTTCCGTGCGGATGGGGATGTTTTGGAGATTCGGATTCTGGGAATTCAACCGGCCGGTCGCCGTCGCCACCTGGTTGTAAGTCGTGTGAATGCGGCCGGTGCTCGGCCAGATCGTTTGCGGCAATGCATCCGCGTAAGTGGATTTCAGCTTCGACGCGGCGCGATACTCCAGCAGCTTGTGGACGGCTTCGTGTTCGGGCGCCAGGGCGAGCAAAGTTTGTTCGTCCGTGGCGTATTGGCCTGTGCGAGTCTTTTTCGGCTTTTCGCAAACCTTCAGCACTTCGAACAGCACTTCGCCAAGCTGACGTGTGGAGTTCAGGTTGAACTCGCGCCCGGCGGCCTCGCACAATTCCTTCTCCAGTTTCGCCATTTCGCGCGCGAGCTGCTCGGCGAACTCCGCCAGGGATTTTGACTCCACGCGTATGCCTTCAAACTCCATCTCCACCAAGACCGGAATGAGCGGCGATTCGATTTCGTAAAACACGCGCTCCTGCCCCTTCTGCCGCAGCTGCGGCTCCAGCACATCGCGCAGCTGCCAGGCCAGATCCGCCGCTTCCATTGCACGCTCGGCGATTTTCTCCGCGGCCACATCGCCGAGACTAAGCTGTTCCTCCTGGCCCGCCGGCGCCCCTTTCCCAGGTGAATAGCCGAGCAGCGCTTCGGACAGATATTCCAAAGTGTGGCGCATGTCCGGCTCGATCAGGCTGTGCGCCACCATCGTGTCAACGAGTTTTCCCGCTACACGAACACCGCGCCAACGCAGCACCGACATGTCAAACTTCAAGTTGTGGCCAACTTTTGCACTGCGATCCGATTCCAAAACCGAACGCAGCCGTTCGATCAAAGCACGACCTGAATCGCCCGCGGGGATGGAAAGGTAGAAAGCCTCGTGCGGCGCGAATGCGATTGCGACGCCTTCCCACTTTGCTTCCTTCGGATCGCCGCCGCTGGTTTGCAGTTTGAAACTGAAGGCGGGCGACGCCGTGAGTTTCTGGATCAACTCGTCGATATCAGCGGCTCGCTCAAGAACGCGATAGCGGTGCGGGATGTCCGCGAGCGTTTTCAGTTCGGCCGCGATGGGTGAAGTTACGCTTCCCTCCCCTTCACCCCACCCTACTCCCTCCGAAAGAGGGGGAAGTTGACCCTGCGGAGAACGATCCGAAGTGTCCGGCCGATCCGAGCTTTGAACATCAACATTTCCTTTCCTCGGGGAGAGAGCCGGGGTGATGGGGATCGTCGCGTCAGCAGAACCCGCCGCATATCCCCTGCCCGCTTTGAAATCATCACCAAACAGTCTTCGTCCGATGGAGTTAAATTCAAATTCCACACACAGCGCCTTCACCGCTTCATCGTCGCGTGGCTGGAGCTCGAGTTCATGCAGGTCGTACGAGCACGGCGCATCACAGAGAATCGTCACGAGTTGCTTGGAAAGCAGCGCGAGCTCGCGATTGGTTTCCAGCGATTCCTTCACGCGCCCTTTCAGTTCCGCCGTTCGCGCCAGCAGATTCTCCACGGAACCAAATTGCCCGATCAACTTGATCGCCGTTTTCTCCCCAATGCCCGGGACCCCGGGGACGTTGTCCGAGGCATCGCCCATCAGCGCCAGCACATCGACAACCTGTTCCGGTTTTTCAATTCCCCAGCGCTGTTTAATCTCCGGCACGCCCAGGATTTCGATGTCACTTCCCATGCGACTCGGTTTGTAGAGAAACGTGTTGGAATCGACGAGCTGCCCAAAATCCTTGTCGGGCGTGACCATAAACGTCTGGAAACCTTCCTTCTCCGCGCGCCGGGCGAGCGTGCCGATGATGTCATCCGCCTCATAACCATCGCATTCGAGCAATGGAATCCGAAACGCCTCCAGCATGCGGCGGACGTGTGGCAACGCGGCAGACAAATCCTCCGGCATGGCCTGGCGCGTGGCTTTGTATTCCGGATAAACCTGGTGCCGCGGCGTGGGCGCTTCCGTGTCGAGCGCGACCGCCAGATGCGTCGGTTGATGCTTGGCGAGAATGTCCAGGATCGTTTGGGTGAATCCGTAAAGCGCGGAAGTATTGACCCCCTTCGAAGTGAAGATCGGCCGCGCGATCAAAGCGAAGTGCGCGCGATACACCAACGCCATGCCGTCCAGAAGGAAGAGCTTTTTCGCCATGCGCGGAATGTAATGCGTTCACGCGCTCATTGGCATCCACAATCCGAGGTTTGCATCGGAGCTTGCGCCCGGCATCGAGGTCGGCAGACGGTAGGGCGTGCTCTTCGAGCGCGCCGTTCTGAGTTTCTCAATCCAATGCGGCGCGCTCGGAGAGACGCGCCCTGCCGTTCAAACAAAAAGCCGCGGGCACCCGCCCGCGGCTGTCTGCTCGTGCTGTCTCCCCTCGTACCCACCCTCATTTAAGCTGACGTTGACTCCGAGGCAGTTCTTCCTGTTCGTGCAGCTCGCGAGCTGCGTTTCGGTCGTTGCCCCGACGGGCTTCGGCGGTCTCATCGCGGTCGAATCGCGACCAGGCCGCGCGGGTTGCGTACCGGGCCTTGTCCCACATCAAACGGCCCTTCCCATAGTTCTTCTCGTACTCGCGACGCAATTCAGGCTCAGCTTCGTCAAAGGTTTTCCCTTGCCCGCCCAAACGGCCGTAGCCTTCGTAGCCTGTGCGATACGCTCCCTGGTAATCATCGTAGGTGAAGTTCGAATCGTAGTAGTCTTCGCGCCGGTACTGCTCGCGCCAATACGCGTCTTCCTCCGTTGGATTCACTCTCTCGGCGACACTCTTGCCCACGAGCCCGCCCACGACCGCTCCCACGGCCGCGCCCGCCACGGTTCCCACCGGCCCACCGACGCCAGTTCCAGCCGCTGCACCCGCGGCAGCTGCTGCGCCAATTCCGCCAGCCGCGCCGCCCGCCGCCGCGCCTACGCCTGTGCCGACGGGATGCGAGCCCGGCGCTCCGGTTATTGGATCCCGGTTAGCATCCGTGCCCTGTTGCTGTCTCTTGTCCGAACGATTTTTTTCAGTAGCCATAATTCTTCCTGGTTGTGTTTGAAGATTCACTCGGACATGAAGCAGACGAACTCCACTGGGGCGAGCGCCCCGAAATGAGGTTCGGAAATCCACCATCGCAAGACGGGTGAATTCAGTGCAGAGACAGAAGGGCCCGCCATCGAACTCCGGGAAAGGAGGACCTCTATTGTGCCGTGAGAACTTCAGCGCAAGGCACGATTCCTCCCCGCGCCTTTGCCTCTTCGCGTCCTTGCGTTACCGTCCTTCCCTGCAGCGGCGACTACTTCGTGAAGTCACCCGTCACGCTTGTCAGGATTCGCACCGGGCCGCGCAGGCCGGACTCAAGCGGCGGTTGACCCAAACTGAAGAAGCGCCAGGTGGAAAAGGTGAACCTTGGGCCCGGCTTCGGCGCGCCTTCAATATACCAATCTGGAAATGCCATGATCGCGCCCGTGCGGGAGTTGTACTCA
>CAMLLE010000453.1 GCA_946480555.1 uncultured Verrucomicrobia subdivision 3 bacterium | reverse complement strand
GAATTGCGATGATGGCAATGACCACCAGCAGTTCGATCAACGTGAATCCTCCGAGCTGACGCTGGCTGGAGCTGCGGCCTTGCCATGCCCGTGCAACCTGAGTTCGAACCTTCCAATCTTCTTCGCTGCGTATGCTGCTCATAAACATCTTTCCTCAAGACCGGGGCGGGCCGTTTCAGCCCGCCCCTGCGTGTTCAACGGCTACTGCTGGCTGCGGAAATATTTTTCATTTCCGTGAGGCGCGACCGGGAACGGCGACACCACGTTGCTGATCGTGGTGTAAGAGCCGATGACGAGCGGTGCGGATTGCAACGTGCCGTAGGGCCAGGTGACGACGTATCCACCGGGCGCGGCTGCGAAGTCATAACGCAACTTGAGGGCACTCGCATCGACCACCGCGCCGTTTCGTGCGGAGTCCACTTCACTCTGCGTGAGGATGCGGTCATACATGCGGACATCGTCCATCCAACCATTGAAGACGCGCCAGTATCCGTCGCGCGAGAGCCCGAGTTGGATTTCCTCTCCGACCGGCCAGGCCCATTCGCCAGTGTTGAAGTTCGCGGCTTCCTGAACGCCATTCACATAGAGCGTTCCGCCACCCGAGGCCGTGCTGTCGTAGGTGACTGCGATGTGATACCACAGGTTGTTTGTCAGCAAGGTGGTGGATCGAAGTTGCAGGCGATTGAAGGAGGCCTGCGCGAAGAACGTGCCGTCATCCGACAACACGAACGCATTGCCATCGCTGGTGCGCCAGTCCAGCAGCATTGCCGCTTCGTTGCCGCCGCCGGCATTCGGACCTGGAGCGCGCATCCAGAACATGATGGTGCCAACGGTGGTTGCCAGACCGGCGTGACCGTAGCTGATCACCTGCGAACTGCTGTTCGTGAATTGCATCACGCCGTTTCGCGTGGTTGAGCCATCCGAGCTGGACGATTGCCAGACACCGCCGCGATTCAGTCCGTCATGCGGCGTGCTTGAACCGCTCGTATCCGCCACGACATTGGTCGAACCACTGATCGTCACGCGCAGCGGCATTCCGACCGCGACGTGACTCTGAATCTGTTCCGGCGTGAGTGCGTAGGCGTAATAGGCGACATCATCGAGCACCCCTGGGAAAGCGAATGCGCCGTCGTTTCGGGCTCCGATGCGGAAGGGCATCGATGGATTCGGGACATAATTGCCCGGCGCGACGTTGCTGTCCGAGGCGTCAACATAGCCGAATACATAAAGCGTCGCCGTGGTGGCGCCGTCGTAAACCAGCGCGACGTGATACCACGTTCCGCTGTTCACCGGGGTTGAACCCTGCAGGAAGTTTTGGACGCCGGCCGCGTTGCCGAGATGCACTTCCCAACCCGCGACATTGAACTGCTTGAAGATTCCCAATCCCAAACGCGCGCTGCCTGAGCGCAATTGGGAGCTTGCAGCCGTGCCGGGATTGTTGTTCGCGGGCTGCGCCCAGAACTCGATTGTGAATGCACCCGCACGATTCAACAGAGCGGAGTAGGGCACGTCACTGTTGCCGCCCGTGAAGTTCACGGCCGTGTCGGAATCGTCCGTGCCGCCCGCCGCACCCAGTGCGTACGAACCAGCATAAGCCCCGTCGAGCTGACCGGCGTAGTCGCGCATTGCCGTGCCGGCCATGTCGTTTAAACGCCAGTATGCCGACGGATTGTCCGCCATCACCGACGCGGCGTAACCGTTGGGCGGAGCGACGACGGCAAGATTGATCGGATTGCTGTTGTTGTTCGTGGTGCCGAACGGGTTTGTGACCTGCACCGTGTAGGCGGCGGTGGCTGCGACGGTGACGCCTGAGAGGGCGAGCGTGGCGTTGGTCGCGCCCGGAATCGCGATTCCGTTCGTGCGCCATTGGAAGGTGAGCGGCGGCGTGCCGGAAACCGAAACCGACAAGACCGGCGAGCCGCCCGCGTAAACCGTCTTTGAAGCCGATTGGCCCACGATGCTTGGCGCCATGGTGTTGGTGCCGAACAGGAACTTGGAATTGTGGATCGCGAGCGTCGCGCTGGAAAGGGCGCTGCCGTAAACCGCAAGTTCATCAATCACGCCATTCCACAGGCCAGGAGCATTGGTGCTTGCTGAACCAATCCACGCGGGAACACCGGTGGTGGCGCTGACGTTTGGAAGGGAGAGCGAACCAAGCGAGGCGCCATCCAGATAAGCGGTCATTGTATCGCCGCCGCTCATCACAAACGCCACATGCGACCGGCGGTTCAGCAGGCTGACCGGAGCTGGCCACGCGAGATTCACACCGGTGTCATTGGAATAGACCAGGCTGTTTCCGTCGCGGGATGCGCCGACGATGTAGCGGTAGGCGGTTCCGTCTTCCGAAGCGACCGAGAAGATCGTGGCATTTCCAGCCGTATCCGATTGTGCCAGGTAAACGATGGCTTCAATCGTTCCATTGCCGCTGGCGAATTCATACGCGGTGTTGTCCGGAATCCGCACATCGCCGTCTTCAGTCAGGTAAATGCCGCGTTCGCCATAGGCGCGATTTGTCTGGCCGTCATAACGGGCATTCCATTCCAGAGTACCGTTGTGGGCTCCGTCTTCAGCATTGGCGACAGTTGCGCCGGTGCTGCCATCGACCGGGAAATACGCCAGCAAACTGGCTTCGGCATTCACCGCGGTGCGATACGCATTCACATTGTCGGTTTCCGCGGGCACCACGAACAGCGTCACGTTGGAGGTGGTCAAGCCGACGCCGTTGTTGGTGATGTTGCAGCGATAGACGTTCCCGTCGTCGAGAAGGGAAACGGTGGGCAGATACAAAACGGAGTTCGTCTGTCCGGGAAGGTCGGTTGTGCCTTCCTGCCACTGGAACGTGTTTTCCGGGTCGGCCGAAACGCGCGCTACAATTGATGCGGCACCGCCGGCCCAGACGGTTACGCTCTGCGGCTGCGCAATGACCCGCGGGGAAGGTGTGAAAAGCAGGTCGGCCGCGGTGAAACCTCCGGGAGCGAAGGTGAAGATGCGCTGTTCATCGACGTAGCCATCCAGGCCCTTCACGCCGCCGTCCGTTCCGATAAATATGTAACCCGCAGGTGCGGTGAGTGGTTGGACGTCGTTGTCATTCGTGGCGCACACAACGCCGTTGGTGTAGAAAGCCAGAATTCCGTTGTCATTCACCAGCGCGAGGTGAATCCATTCGTTGGTGTTCAGCGGAACCAGCGGGCCGAAGTTGACGACGTTGATTGAATTGCCGCCCAGGACGATGCCCGCCTGGAGAGACGACGTGCCATCGAAGTTGTCGAACACCCGCACGCAAGCGCCGCCGCCGGGTCCGAGACCGAACTTGCTGCCGCCAGACGAGAACACCCAGGCCTGGTTGCCGCCGCCGCCCACGTAGCCGAGTCCCTGCGAGCGGAACCACATTTCGATGCCGTAGTTGTTCTCGGGAATCGTGTTTGTGGAGGTCAGCAATTCCGTGACACAACCATTCAGACCAAAGCGATAGGAATTCGTGCTGGTGAGGCCAGAATTGCCGAGCACACCGCCAGCGGCTTCCTGGCTGATCAACGGCGGTGTGCATTGGAAATAGGATTCATTGTAGTGACGGCCATTGCCGCTGGAATCGATGTTCACCGCCGTGCCAGATCGGAAGAGCGTCGTGGAGGGAAAGCGGGGG
>CAMLLE010000452.1 GCA_946480555.1 uncultured Verrucomicrobia subdivision 3 bacterium | reverse complement strand
CGCTTACCTCCTCGGTTGCTTCACGTCCGGTTATTACTTCGTCCGCTGGTTCACACATCAGGACATTCGCCTGACGGGCAGCGGCAATGTCGGCGCGCGCAACGTCGGGCGGCTGCTGGGAAGAAAAGGATTCCTGCTCACCACCTTCTGCGACGTTTTCAAAGGCGTGATCGTCGTCTGGGTGGCGCATTATTTTACTGCCGATTACCGGCTCATAGTTCTGGCGATGATCGCCGTGGTGGCCGGGCACATCTGGCCGCTTCAACTTCGCTTTCGCGGCGGCAAGGGAATGGCCACTTCACTCGGCACACTGCTCGCGTTTGATCTGGTGCTGACCGGTGGTTTCGTGGTTCTGTTTGCCGCCTTTTTCGCCCTCTTCCGCCGGACGGTTTTGCCGGGCCTGTTCGCTTTGGCGTGTTTGCCGGCACTTGATTTCTATCTGAACCAACCGGGCATGCATGCGGCTCTACTCTCGTTCTGGGCCGGCCTGGTGCTATTCGCGCACCGCCGAAATTTCATTGAAGAATTCTCGCTTCTGGCCACTCGCCGGAACCAACCCCAACCCGACCAACCACGACCATGAGTTCACGCGAACCGCTGGTGTTCAAATTCGCTTCCGAAGATTGGGAGTTCGAGCAGATTCATCGCTTGAACTACAAAACCTTCGTGGAAGAAATCCCGCAGCACCAAAGCTCCCCATCCCATCGGTTGGTGGACAAGTTTCACAGCGAAAACGCCTACCTCATCTGCCTTTGCGGCAACAAGCTCGTGGGCATGCTGGCCGCCCGCGGCAACCGTCCCTTCTCGCTCGATCACAAACTCGAGAAGCTCGACGCGTATTTGCCGGCCGGCCGGACCGTCTGCGAAGTCCGGCTGCTTGCCATCGACAAGAAATTTCGCGGTGCCCAGGTCTTGTCTGGCCTGCTCGCGTTGCTCTGGCAGCACGGCGTGGAGAAGGGCTATGACCTGGCCGTCATCTCCGGAACCACCCGCCAGTTTCGGCTTTATCAGCATCTCGGCTTCGTCCCATTCGGTCCCGTTGTCGGAACCGGTGAGGCTCAGTTTCAGCCGATGTACGTGACGTTGGAGACCTTCGAGAAGACTGCGCGCGAATTTCTGCGCGCCTCCATATCGCGCGGCGTCCAGCCGAACGCCGTGAATTTCCTGCCCGGCCCGGTCGCGATTCGCCGTGAAGTTCGGCGAGCCTTCGAGCAAGCGCCGGAGTCGCATCGGTCGGCGGCGTTCATGAAGGATTTTCTCGCGACGAAACAAATTCTGACGCAGCTCGTCCGCGCCAGGAACGTCGAATTGATGCTTGGATCCGGCACGCTCGCCAACGATGCCATCGGAGCGCAGCTTTCGCTGCGGAACGAGCCCGGCATTGTCCTGGTCAATGGCGAGTTTGGCCGCCGACTTGCCGATCAGGCGCGCCGCTTCGGGCTCAAATTTCAGCAGCTGGAGTTCGCGTGGGGAACACCTGTCAACCTGGCAGCCGTGCGTGCGGCGTTCGAAGCCAGTCCAGCGCCCGCTTGGTTGTGGTGCACGCACTGCGAAACTTCAACCAGTGTCCTGAACGACCTGGCGAAATTGAAGGAGCTCTGCGCCGAATTCCAGGTCAAGCTGTGCCTCGATTGCATCAGCAGCGTCGGCACCCTGCCCGTCGATCTTTTAGGCGTTTACCTCGCGTCTTGCTCCAGCGGCAAGGGTCTGCGGTCCTATCCGGGAATCTCGATGGTCTTCTATAACCACGAAATCGCGCCGCAGCCGGATCGCCTGCCCCGCTACCTTGACCTGGGATACAGCGCGGAACAGAACGGTGTGCCGTTCACCTTTTCCTCAAATCTTTTGCACGCCTTGCATGCCGCCATCCGGCGTGTGGATTGGGAATACCGCTTCGAACAGATCGAATCCCTGTCGCAACTCTTGCGCTCGCAGCTGCTGGAAGGTGGATTCAAAATCGTCGGTACGGAGACCGTCACCTCACCTGCGGTCACGACGATTGCGCTGCCAACCGAACTGAACTCAGTTGAAGTTGCCGAATCGCTTCAGGAATCCGGGTACCTCATCAGCTACAACAGCGAATACCTCCGCGCGAAGAACTGGATTCAAATCTGCCTGATGGGCGAATGCGTGAAGGAAAAAGTCATCGCCGTCACCAACGCACTGCACCGCGTTTGCGGACGGAAGAAGGTGGAAGTAGTTACGCACCAGGCTGCACCTGTTGTTTCCCCCTCAGTTTGAGATTCTGGAGAATTCTGTTTTCCGACGCAGGCACGGACGCTCAATGAGGTAGTAAGAGATTAACGCGGCCGCGAAGCTCAACGGCCAGAAAAGAATCCCCCAGTTCGGCACGTCGTTGCTTCTCATCCAGTGCAGGATTGGAAAATGCCAAATGTAAAGCCCGTAGGAGATTCTGCCCACAAAGACGAGCGGCACCGCTTCAAGCGCCAGATGCTGGAAGCTTCGCGTTTCCAGCACCAGGTGAGAATCGTAACTCCAGAGAATATTGAAGCCACTGTCCAGCCGTAGCCCACTTGAGGTGGATTCAAGAGCCACCCCCTGTGTCCCATCCACGACAATCCGGCCATGGAAAGGAAAGAGGCAACTCGCCAGAACCATCGCCACCATCCACGCGCGGTTGGAATCAGCCCCGAAACAAAAGCCAGCCCGATCAAACTCCCAATCAACAGCGAATCTGCCCGGGTATCGAGGCCCAGATTGGCGCGCCGCAATAGTCCAAGCGACGTGGGATCCATGGTGACGATTCCCATCCGCACAATCATTGAAAGAAATCCGAGCAATGCGATCCAGCATACGATCGAGCTCCGGGAACACTTCTTGAGGAACAAGTACAACAGCCAGGGCCACACGATGTAGAACTGTTCTTCAATCGAGAGCGACCATGTGTGGTTGAACGGATTGTGCAGGCTGAAACGCTCGATCTGGGACCAGTTCGTCCAATACAACAATGCGCGAACTCCATGAACCAGGGTGGCAATCGCGCGGCTCTGGTTGTTGAATAGGAATGAAATTATGACGAATACGGCCAGGCAGACCATCAGCGCCGGAAGCAATCTCAGCACGCGCCGCAAATAGAAACTTCGGATGCTTACATCGCCATGCCGATCCATCTCGGCCGTCAATATCGACGTGATGAGAAACCCACTCAGGACAAAGAACATGTTCACCGCGACGCCCGCGTACATGTCCGGAAGCAGATGGGCGTGAGCCAGTAGCACCAAGAGAACCGCAACGCCTCGGAGTCCATCCAACGCGCGCCAGTAACAGACACCGGAATTTGAAAAAACAGGTGCCTCGGTCTCCTGCGCAGGGACGCGGTGGGATGGCAGCTCAACGGGCATTGGCGGTGCCAAAAGGAATCGAAATGAAACTCCAGTGTCGATTCAATTCGCGGAGATATCGCAACTTGTGGATTGCAGAGACTCCTCGCGCCGTTTCCCGCTGATCGCGAAAAAGGGACGGCATTGCTGCCGTCCCTCGTAGTTGTTGGATTAGTACTGAAACTTACACCGTGTAGGTGCTGGAGGACGTTGTTCCACCTCGGCCTGTCCAGTTGGTGTGGAAGAATTCGCCGCGCGCCTTGTCCACCCGTTCGTATGTGTGTGCTCCGAAGTAGTCCCGCT
>CAMLLE010000451.1 GCA_946480555.1 uncultured Verrucomicrobia subdivision 3 bacterium | reverse complement strand
GCATATTACGCGCAACGGATGTTCAGCACGATGCATGGCAACGAGATTCTCGCGATGGACGCGAAGGATGTTCCCACGCGTGCCTGGCAGCGGCGCGGCCGCGGTGGCGCACCGGGCGCGACAGAACAGATCCGGGAAGTTTTCTTCAGCGCCACACGCGATTCCAAGAGCGGCATCATCTACCTCAAAGTTGTGAACGCGCGCGGAACCGCTCAGCAGGTCAAAATCCAGATCAGCGGTACCAAATCGATCAGTTCCAAGGGCGAGGGTGTGGTGTTGTCAGCCGGGAAACTGACGGACACCAACAGCATCAACGAACCGGCGAGGTTTGTGCCTCGCACCGAAAAGCTGAGCGGGTTGAGCACTGATTTCGCCCGTGAGTTCCCGGCGTATTCCGTGTCCGTGCTGCAGCTCAAATCCAAATTATGACGCAAATAAAAGTTCGTTCCTGGCAAGCCGTTGCGGGTTTGTTGCTGATGGCGCTCAGCGGTTGCAGCACCAACAACGCGACTTCGAGCGCCGAAGTTGTTGCGACCGAAACCGCCAGCCGAGTCATTGAAGATGGCGGGACGGGCCCGCACAAAGCCATCATGGCATCGGATCGCACGCTGGCGACACACACAGTTTTTCGGCCGAAGGATCTCAGCGCCTTTGGGCGCAAAGCGAAATTGCCGATCGTTGCCTGGGGCAACGGCGCTTGTGCCAATTCACCTTGGGAACACGTGAACTTCCTCTCGGAAATCGCCTCGCACGGCTTTCTGGTTGTCGCGATTGGACCGATGCCAGCCGAAGGCCAGCGAGGCGGGCCCGGTGGTCCAACGCAAGCTGTCATGCTCACGCAAGCGATCGACTGGGCGCTGGCGCAGAACGACGAGCCAACGAGCCAGTATTATCGCAAACTCGATGCTTCGAAGATCGCCGTGGCGGGAATGTCCTGCGGCGGCTTGCAGACATTGGAGGTGGCGCCCGACCCGCGCATTACGACTGCGATGGTGTGCAACAGCGGAATCCTCGGTGATCCGGGCCGCGGCATGGGCGGAATGCCGAAGTTGACCAAGGCGCATCTGGAGAAACTGCACACGCCAGTGATCTATATTTTGGGCGGCGAACGTGACATCGCTTACAACAACGGCATGGATGATTTCCGCCGCATCAATCATGTGCCGGCGTTCATGGCGAATCTGAATGTCGGCCACGGCGGCACGTATTCGCGTCCGTATGGAGGCGATTTCGCAAAAGTGGCCACCGCGTGGTTTCAGTGGCAGCTCAAAGGCGACAAGCAGGCGGCCAAGATGTTCCAGGGCGAATCATGTGGCGTGGCGCAAATGAGCGGCTGGAAAGTGGAGAAAAAGCAAATCCCGTAACGCTGAAGCGCAGAACTGAATCCACGCGCAAACCTGGAATATGATCTCACTACAAAGCATGCGCCTGATCATCGCAGCTGTTTCCCTGGCGACGTCCCTGAGTGCGGTTGCGGCCACCAACCTTATGAGCGCTGACGGCGATGGTGCCTTCGCCACCAAGAAATATCGCAACCTCTTCGCTGAGATTGGGAAGTCGCCGCAGGAAATCCGGCAGAAGATTGATTCGGCGTATCAACAGCTTTTCCACGGCGATCTGACGAACCAGACGATCTATTACGAAGCGGGCAGCAACTCCAATGGCCCGCTGGCTTTCGTGACGGACATCAAACACAAGGACGTTCGTTCCGAAGGTTTGTCCTACGGAATGATCATCGCCGTGCAGTTGAACAGGAAAGCTGAGTTCGACGCGATCTGGAATTGGTCCAAGACCTATCTATACGTCACCGAAACGAATCATCCCTCGTACGGCTTTTTCGCCTGGCAGGCGCGTACGAATGGCGTTCGCATGAGCCAGTTTGTGGCGCCGGATGGCGAGGAATACTACGTCATGGCGCTCTACTTCGCAGCGCATCGCTGGGGTAATGGCGAAGGTATCTACAACTACAAGGCGCAGGCGGACGAACTGCTGTCGCGCATGTTGAACCGGCCCGTGATCACGAGCGAAATGTCCTGGCGCGGTCGCACTCGCACTGTGAAGGGCGGACCACTGTTCGATCGCGAGCACAAGATGGTGCTGTTCACGCCGAGCGATGAACGGTCGCGCTTCAGCGATCCGTCGTATCATCTTCCCGCGTTTTACGAACTGTGGTCGCGTTGGGGGCCAAAGGAGGACGCGCAGTTCTGGAAGGAAGCTGCGGAGGTGAGCCGCGATTATTTCGTTAAGGTCGCGCATCCCGTCACGGGACTGAATCCGTGCTACGCGAACTTCGATGGCACACTGGTTCCAACGCACGGCAGCTACAGCACGAACTTCAGCTACGACGCGTTTCGGACTGCGGGCAACTGGGCAGTGGACTGGTCATGGTGGGGCAAGGATCCGCGTCAGCGCGAACTCAGCGACAGGCTGCAGGCATTCTTTGAATCGCAGGGAACCAACTATGGCTGCGTGTTCACGCTCGATGGCAAGAAGCTCGAAGATCGTCACGCGCAGGGGTTGGTGGCGATCAATGCTGTGGCCAGCCTTTCAGCCACGCATCCGCGCGCGAAGAAGTTCGTGGAAGAACTCTGGAACACGCCCACGCCCGACGGCTTGGAACGCTACTATGAAGGCCTGCTCTACATGATGGCGCTGCTGCACTGCAGCGGCGAATTCCGGATTTGGTGATTGGCAGAATCAGAGTGCGGCACGTGTGATCGCGCAGGTTCGTCCGCGGGTCGCTGCGATGGAACAGCTTCGGTGTTCGGATTTCGAATCGAGCAAGCGGGGTTATGGGTTTTGCTTGGAAGCGTAACGCTGCGCAACCCATTGGCTGTCCGCATTTGAAGCCGGGATGGCACCGCCGAAATTTGCGAACCGGACGGTGTCACCATTCACCCACTTATGACTTTCCGCATGGCCATCGGCGAAGTTGAAGACCGCGGAGGTAACGTGAAATGCTGCGGGCGCGTCCAAGGCCCCATCAAAGGTTGACCCGGCAAATCCGTTGGCTTGGTTGCCGGCGATGCGCATGAACCAGGAGCCGACGTTCTCACCGCGCGAATCGGTCGTCTCGACCCAGACGAACCGTTCAGACGGCCTTACCAGTGAAGTCCGTTTGAAAAGGTTGTTGGCATTTCGGCTATGGCCTTCGCCATTGAGGTTGATCGAGCCGGAGTAGCTATCGTAACAGAATGGTCCGCCAGTTCCTGGCGTAAATCGCTTCTTGTAATTCTTATCAGCCGGGCAGTGGATAATGTCGGGGTTGGGCGCATAGCGGAACAGCGGACCTTCCACAGTGGGCGTTGGCTGAACGTAGCCCTTTTTTATCCCAGCAGTCCAGCCTGCCTCCGTGGTCTTGTTGGGCGCGGGGTCTTGCTGGTTATTGCTAATGTCTGTTCTCCACGGGGTGCCGCTGTTTCCATCCCGGAAAGTGCTTAGATTGACGATCCGGTCATTGTTGTCGTCCGCATACATCATCCAGGCGAGAGCAAGTTGCTTGACGTTGGACAGGCAGGTCGCGGTCATGGCCTTTTGCTTTGCCTTGGCGAGTGCTGGCAGCAGCATCGCTGCGAGGATGGCAATGATGGCGATGACAACGAGCAGCTCGATCAAAGTGAACCCGATTCGATGGCCGCGGTTTGTCGCAGAGGAAGGG